>CAZDYM010000085.1:0-9091 GCA_964509325.1 uncultured Phycisphaeraceae bacterium | reverse complement strand
GGCGAGACCCCGACGCCGGAGATGGTGGCGGCTTCGGGCGGCGCGGGGGCGTGGAGCGCGAGGGTTGGTCTCTCGTGCGTCGCCGCGTTCTTCGTCGGCCTGTTGGTCCTGGTCGCGCTGAAGGACCACTTCGGGATGGTGACACGCACCCCCTTCGAGTACTCGGGCGAGGTGCTCCGCGCCAAGGCGCTGGAGCTCCTGAAAGAGCACGCCCCGCCGCCCGAAGGGGGCGACGAGGCCTGGGGCTGGTCCACCAACACCCAGGTGATCCGTGAGATTGACCAGACGCTGACCACGCCGGAGCGATGGGAATCGCTCACCACCGGGCGTCCATCGGGCGTGCTGTTCTGGTACCGCTACTCGCCCGAGGCCCTGACGCCCCACTCGAACACCATGAGCATCCCGGGGCCGGGCGACCCGCCCGTGGCCGGTCGCGCTTCGGCGCTGGTCTGGCTCGACAGCGCCGGCCGGCTGCTTCACTTCACCTCGCAGCCCCAGGTGGCGCCGCGCCCGAACGATCCGCTCGCTCCGCCGCCCAAGCCCGCCCGAGCGGAGCCGGATTGGGACGCGTTCTTCGAAGCGGCCCGGCTGGATCGTTCGGCGTTCACCGAGGCCGAGCCTCGGGTGACCACGCTCTTCGCCACCGACCGGCGCCGCGCGTGGGTCGGCGAGTGGCCGGCGAACCCCCCGTTCTCGGCGATCCCGATCCGCGTCGACGCCGCGAGTTTCGAGGGCCAGCCCGTCGTGTTCCGCATCATCGCCTCGTGGGATACCGTCGCCACCGCTCCGGGCTCCGCGTTGAGAGGTCTGGGCGAGCTCGCCGCGATCGGCGCCTACCTGTTCTCGGTCGTCGCCGCCCCGCTGCTGGCGTGGCGGCACGCCCGTTCGGGCAGGGGCGATCGACGCGGGGCCCTGAGGCTGGCGCTGTTCCTGTTCGGAACGACCCTGCTGATGCACGCGTTGCGGAACGCGGTGCCGGCGCGCTGGATGTCCGTGATCGGCGGCCAGAGCCTGGTGTTCGCGCGGTCGGTGTGGCTGGGCGTCTTCGGCTGGATGCTGTACATGGCGCTGGAGCCGTACATCAGGAAGGCCGCGCCTTGGGCCGTCGTGGGATGGACGAGGCTGATCCAGGGCAGGTTCACCGACCCCGCGGTGGGGCGCGACGTGCTGCGCGGCGCGCTTGTCGCCGTCGCGTTCGGGATTGTGTACCACGCTTCGGCGTACGCGCCCGACATGCTGGGCCTGCCGCCGCCCGCGCCGATGTCGCCCAACTGGAACTGGCTCGGGGGCCTGCGTGAGAGCCTCGCGCTGGTGCTGCAGGGTTGCTCGAACGCCGTGCTCATCCCGATGTACATGACGGTCCTCATGGTCGGTCTTCGATGGGCCTTGCGGAGCGACCGCTGGGCGATCGTCGCGCTGTGGGTCCTCGGGACGCTGCTGATCTCGTCCGAGTACGGGTTCGCCCGGTACGCGCTGGTCGTCAGCGGGATCATCGCGCTGGGCTACGCCCTGGCGTTGGTCCGCTTCGGGCTGCTCGCCATGTCGGCCACGTTCCTGACGTCGTTCCTGATCAACAGCCCGCCGGCGAGTCTCGACCTCGACGCGTGGTACGCACCCAGTTGGCTGTTCCCGTACGCGCTGGTCGGCGCGGTGGTGTGCTTCGCCGCCTACACCAGCATCGGCGGGCGGGCCGGCGTCGCCGCGCTGCGGATGAGCGCGGCGCTCGGGGGCGTGAGGTCGGGGGGGGTACGTTGAGCGCCGAACCCGCTGGGCCGAACTCTCCTTCTCGCGTGGTGCTGGCGACGGTCGGCAGCCACGGCGATGTCCACCCGTTCATCGCCATCGGGCGTGCGTTGAAACGCCGCGGGGCCGAGGTCGTGCTCTCGACCAACCCCTACTTTGAGCCCGAGGTGCGCGCGGCGGGGCTGGAGTTCCACGCCATCGCGGAGCGGGTCGACGTGGCCCGGTTCATCCGCGAGAACCCGTGGATGCACAACCCGTGGGTGGCGGGCAAGCGGCTGTTCGCGGACGTGGTGCTGCCGCAGGTGCCGGATTCGCAGGCGCGGCTCGCGGCGCTGCTGCGTGATTTCAGGCCGACCTCCGCCGGGCTGCACGCGTTGTGCGTCGGTGCGTCGGCGGTGTGCGAGCAGGCGGGGACCCCGTGGACCAGCGTGACGCTCTCGCCGGTGGTGTGGATGAGCCGGCACGAGCCGTGCGTGACGATCCCGATCGGGCCCGTGATCGGGAGCGGGATTCATCCGCCGCTGTGGTGGTGGCGGTTCCTGAGGTGGGGCGGGAAGGGCTTGATGCGCCGTCTGCTGCACCCGGCGCTCAGCGCCGACCGCCGCGCCCGCGGGCTCACGCCCGTGCGCGACCACTGGGAGCAGTGCACCCGCGGGGGCGTTCGCCCGCTGGGGATGTGGTCGCCGGGGTTCCGCTCGGCGATGCCCGACGACCCGGAGGGCTCGGTGATCTGCGGGTTCCCTTGGTACGACCAATCGGAGCAAGACTGGGAGGGGCGCGACGCCCTGGAACGGTTCCTCGACGCGGGAGAACCGCCGATCATGTTCTCCTTGGGCACCGCGACGGTGCACGAGCCGCGGAACTTCTACGAAGCGGCGGCGGAGTCGTGCCGTCGGCTGAAGCGCCGGGGCGTGCTGCTGATCGGGCGGGAAGGGGCGGCGCCCAAGCGCCTGCCGGAGGGCGTCACGTGCGCCGGGTACGCGCCGTTCTCTTGGTTGATGCCCCGCTGCGCCGCCGGCGTGCACCACGGCGGGATCGGCACGACCGGACAGGCGCTGCGCGCAGGACGACCGATGGTGGTCGTGCCGTTCTCCCACGATCAGTTCGACAACGCGGCGCGGTGCGAGCGGCTGGGGGTGTCGGTGACGCTCCGCGCGACGCGCCTGAGCGCCGGCACGCTGGAGTCATCGCTCCGGATCGTGCTGGAGCGTCCGTCGCTCAAGGGGGAAGCCGCGAGGCTCGCTCCGACGTTCGCACCCGACGGCGCGGAAGCGGCGGCGGAGGAGCTGACGCGCCTCTGATCGTCCGGCACGCTAGCGCTGCTCGGTCTGCATCTTCCGCTTGAGGGCCTCGTCGCTCTGCTGCTCGAGCGCCCGGCGGGCGGCGCGGTACTCGGCCATGCCGGCGGGCTCGGGGAAGAGCGTGGCGAACGCCGTTTCGGGCATGCCGCGCTGCAGCATCGAGGACCGAAGCGGGTCGTACGCGATCTGGCGGATCTGGGCCGGGGCCTTCTCGAACACCTGGGCGGCCTGGGACGGGTCCATCTCACCCGAGACCAACAGCCCGATGAACACCTGCGCCGCCATGTCAGGGAACTGGCGGGGCATCTCGTCCATCCGGTTGGCCTCCGTGTCGGCGGTGGTCCGGACCTTCTGCTTCTCCTCGAAGTAGACGCGGTGAACCTCCTCGGCGTACTTGAAACTGCTGGCGAAGCGGCGCAGGTTCCCGCGCAAAAGCCCGTTGTAGTACGCGTCCAGCAGCGCCCCGGCGCACTCGCCCGCGGCGACGTGCGGAACGCTCAGCCGGTCGTTCTTCAGTTCCTTCTTCACCCACTCGTTCAGCGGGAGCTGGAACTCCAGGAACACGTCCGGGTTGTTGATGTTCAGGCCCGGCCAGTTCATGAGTCGGTCGCGGTACTGGGACGCCTTGTCGTACTCGCCCATGCGGTAAAAGACGCGGACGACGTCGCGCAGGAAGTTCTCGTACCCGGCGCCGTACAGGGTGTAGGCCTTGCCGGCGCGTTCGGCGACCCCGCCGCGGGCCGCCAGTTCGCCCACCACGTCGCCGTAGGAATCGGCCCAGTTGGTGTCCAGCAGGGCGGTGTACGAGCCCAGGACGGGGTCGAAGAAGATGCGTCCGGACCGGAAGAGCTCCTGAAGGCCCTGGACGATGATGCGGTCGGTGTTCAGGGTGTCGAACTCAGAGGTTCTGTCGCGCTCCAGCACCTCTTCGACGCCCATGGCCGACCAGTAGATGGCGTGGCTGGAGGCGTGGCGCCAGTCGAGCGGGCCGAACTTCATGGTGTAGCGGATCATCCGCGCCGGGTCCATCTTCTTCTCGTCCATCAGCACGCGCTTCCGCACGTGGGGGATCAGACGCTCCCAGGCGTCCTTGTACGACGGGTCATCCCGGAACCGGTCCACCACCGAGTTGCGCGAGGATTCGTTCAACCGGAAGACGTTCTTCCCGGCGTACCAGGCCGAGTTGTAGATGTCGGCGAGGGTGTAGAAGCGCAGCAGGGTCTCGTCGAGCTGGAGGCCGCCCTCTTCCCGGAGGGCCTCCACGAGCGACCGGACCCTGCTGGTGAAGCCGCCCTCGGGCTCGCGGTCCCCGGGGCGGAGCTTGGACCGCTGGGCGTCGATCTCGCCCTGGATCACGTCCTCAAGTCGGTCCGGGGCCTCCATGATCGGGCGGAGCCAGTCGGCCATCATCCGGCGGGCCGCCTGCGAGTCCTCCGGCAGACTGGGCGGCGTGCCCAGGACGTACGTCCACTCCTCGGCCATCATCCGCTTGTAGTAGCGGTTCGCGTCGTCGGAGAACGACTGGATCTTGTGGTTGAAGATCCACGCGAGTTCCTTGTAGAGCAGCACGTCGTTGGGGTTGCGGGGGATGGCCTCCTTGCGCAGCAGGTCGACCCCGGCCTTGACCCACGTCCACCGTTCGCTGGCGGTGTTGGTCGCCACCGAGATGTTGTACGACATGTTCCACGCGTGGAAGGCCCAGACGCGCGGGAAGCGGGGCTGCAGCCTCGTGATCGCCTGGCTCAGTTCGATGGCTTCGTAGAACTTGCCTTCCTCCTTGAGCTTGGTCGCCCGGAGCCAGAGGTAGTTGACGAACAGCCCGCGGAAAGCGCCCATGGCGATGCCCAGCGCGACCTCCGGGGGATCGCCGTCCTGGGCCTGGTCCGTGTAGACCATCTCGGCGCGACCGGCCTCGGCGGTGAGGGCCACGCTCAGGGGCCCGCTGCAGAAAAGCGCGGCGATCGCCAGCACGAGGCACACGGTCTGGATGAGTCGGTCGCGTTGCATGGTTGGCACCCCTGCTCAGAAGCGAATCACGCCGCGTCAGCGTCCGGAGTAGATGGCGAGTTCACGGCGCCGGAACGCCGCCCACCCCAGCGCCAGGGCCCCGAGCGTCCACGAGCCGATCAAGGCGGCCGAGCCGGCCAGCGAGGTCCAGGAGACCAGCCGCCCCTCGACGAGACGCTCGGTGGGCCTCAGCTCGCTGAAGGACTGGAACATCCACGACGCCGGGATGGCGATGGCCCGCACGAAGACCGCGAAGTAGTTGACCTGCTTGGTCTTCTGGTCGTACGAGACGTAGACCTCGAGCGATTCCTTGAGGAACACCGCGCTCTCCGCCGCGAACAGCACCGTCAGCGCGACCAGGCACGCGACGGGGAAGTTAAGGAAGGTGGCGGCGGCGATGGCGACGGCGGCGATGAAGCCCAACTTGAGCCACAGCGCCGACATCACGCGGAAGAAGTTCGCCTCGTACCCGCCGGCCCGGTACATGAGCTCGAGCCCGCCGGGCGGGAAGTTGATGGTGAAGGCGTTCCGCGGGTCCGAGGCGATGTCCACCACGAGCTTGCCCTCGTCGTCGATGACGTCGGGCTCGATGGAGATGGAGTTGGTGACCTTGAGCGCGGTGGCGACCTCGCGCGGGAAGCCGTTGATCGAGAACACCAGGCGGTAGATCGCCGAGGGGTTGTTGGAGCCGGCGTTGACCTTGTAGCGGAGGGTCAGTTCGCCTCGCTCGGCCAGGTCCTTCACCGGGCCCAGCCCGCGGAAGACATAGCGGTTCTGGAAACCGGGCTCGATGGAGCGGGCTTCCATGTAGATCTCCTGGAGCAGGTTCTTCTCGATCTCCTTGCGGAGCGCCGGGGTGACCTCGATGGAGGGGTTGTCGGCGATCGCCTGCTCGACACGGTCGTCGATCGCCTTCGAGACGGCGTCGGCGACCAGTTCGGGCGGGTCGGGCTCGACACCGGCTCGGGCCGCCAGCACCTGGAGTTCCAGGATCCGCCGGTCCTCGCTCATGAACTCGTTGACGATCTGGTGCCGCACGATCTCGCGGGCACGCGGGGTGTCCGCGAAACCGGGCACCCGCTGCTTTGCCTCGGCGATGCGCGCCTCGATCTCGCGCTCGACCTGGGGGTCCGTCGGGTCGGCGCGGCGGCCGTCCTCGCGCACCAGGTACGCCACCTCGCCGCGGGCCCGCTGGTGCGACAGGTACTCGGTGAACAGGTACACGCCCGCGGCGGTGACGGTGAGCAGCACCGCGTTCAGGCCCATCACGCCCAGCCACTTGCCCAGGATGTACTCCCAGTGCCGGACGGGCTTGGTCATGGTCTGCCAGATGATCCGGTCGCGCTGCTCGAAGGCCACGGTGCCCGCGGAGAGGAACAGGGTGAGCATCGCCAGCACCGCGTAGGACAGGCCCACGCCGTAGGACAGCCACTGCTGCACCCGGAACCGCAGCGGCTGGTCCTCGGTGAGCATGCCGGGAACGGCGGCGAGGAACAGGATGAGGATGACGATAAAGACCAGACTGACCTTCATCCGGACCGCCTCGATGAGGACGTTCCGCGCCACCGCCAGAACGGGCGCCGACCCGCTGAACGCCACCCGCAGCACCTGCATCAGCACCAGGAAAAACAGCGTGAGCGGCACCACACCCAGCAGCACCTGCCCGAAGCGGGCGGTGGGGCCGAAGGCGGCGAGCGGCCACGCGACGCCCCAGCCCAGCAGCAGCAGCGCCAGGTAACTGAGTCCCAGCCCGAGCCAGATGACGAACACCGCGCCGGTGCCGACCGCCAGCGCGATGCCCGCGATGATGAGCG
The DNA here is from genome assembly GCA_964509325.1 of uncultured Phycisphaeraceae bacterium. GTDB lineage: Bacteria > Planctomycetota > Phycisphaerae > Phycisphaerales > UBA1924 > JAFLCM01. The sequence goes on along the minus strand of CAZDYM010000085.1, from coordinate 2,226 downwards.
TCCCCTCCGCGGATCGGAGCGAGCGCTTGCCCGCCTCGGCCCCGTGCTTCAGCAGAGCGATCGGGCCCGCGTCGATGAACCTCGCCACCGGCCCGGGCGCGATCGCGCCGGAGGTCGCGCCTTCACGCGGGGGCTCGCCCGGCGCGGCAGCCGTGGCGCCCGCCGTGGCCGAGCCGGGGCGGTTGGCGTCGACCCACAGCACGCCGATTGCAAACGCGATGAGCGCGACCGTGACGACCGACGCGACCCACTTGAAGCGCCTGGAGTTCTGCAGGACGTTGAGACGGGCGAGCAGACTCATGCCGGGCCGCCCTTATTGTCCGGGCCGCCGCCCATCAGTGAATCCAGCAGCGAGCGATCGACTTCCTTCCTCGGCTCGGGGGCGGGCTTGACGGCGGGTTCCGCCGGGGCCGGGCCGCTGAGGTTCTCGATCAGCGAGCGGTCGGGCTGGTTCGCCGCGGGGCGTGCCGGCTCGGCGGCGACGGGCATCGGCGGCTCCTGCGGGCTCGAAACCAGGCTTTCGATCAGTTGCTCGCCCGAGCCGGTCCCGTCGGTGAGGAACGACGCGGTCGCCCCGCCGCTGCGCGCCCCGCTCGTGGCGACACGCTCGGCCTGCGCCCGCTCGACCAGGTCGATGAACAGTTCTTCCAGTTTCTGACGCGGGCGCGAGACGCGGGCGGCGGCGTGGCGGTGCCGCTCCAGCACCGCGTTCACCTCGCGGATCGCCTCCGCCGGGAGGTTGTCGGTCTCGAGCACGATGCGGTCCTGGGCTTCGAGCAGCGAATCGCACGTGCCCTGGGCGCGGATCTTCCCGCCGTAGAGGATGACCAGCCGGTCCACGCAGTCCTCGACGTCGGTGAGAAGGTGGCTGGAGAGGATGATGGTCTTCCCGCGCCGACCGAGCATGGTGATCAGGTCCTTCACCTGGCGGTTGCCGATGGGGTCAAGGCCGGTGGTGGGCTCGTCGAGGATGAGCAGCTCGGGGTCGTTGATGAGCGCCTGGGCGATGCCGATGCGGCGCTGCATGCCCTTGGAGTACTCGCGGACCTGGCGGAACTGCACGTTGGTCAGGCCGACCATGTCGAGCAGTTCGTCGATGCGCCGACGGCGCACGGCGGAATCGAGCTGGAACAGCTTGGCGTAGTAGTCCAGCGTCTCACGCGCGTTCAGGAACGGGTACAGGTACGACTCCTCGGGCAGGTAGCCGATCCGCTTCTTGATGGCCACGTCGTGCGGGTGGGTGCCGAAAACCGCCAGGCGGCCCGAGGTCTTCTTGAGCAGCCCGAGGATCATCTTGATGGTGGTCGACTTGCCCGACCCGTTGGGGCCCAGCAGGCCGAACACCTCGCCGCGTCGGACCTCGAAGTCGATCCCGTCCACGGCGCGGGCCCGGTCGCGGAGCCAGAAGTCCTTGAACAGCTTGGTCAGTCCCTGGGCGAGGACGATCGGGGCTTCGGTCATGGGCGGGGGGCTCGGTTCTCGTTGGGGGTCGGGCGGTCGAGGCTCAGAGGACGGGACGATCGGCACCCGGGCGGCGCGTCGGGCGGGAGGATCACTGCTCCTGCTCGCCCGGCAGCAGGCCCGCGTTGATCGCACGCCGGTACGCCTCGCTCTCCTGCATCTTGCGGCGCTGCTCGGCGGCCTGAAGGTCGCGGGCGATGTCCGGGTCTTCGCTCAGACGCAGCACGTACTTCCCGGCGTTCTCGGGGATGACCTGCGATTGCACGTACGGGAACGCGAGGAACGCCGTCATCGCCTCGGTCCACTCCCGCGTCACGAACACGCGCGGGTTGGCGAGGAACTGCTCGCGCTTGGCCATGAACCCGGCGGCGCGGGTCTGCGCCGCCCGCTCGATGTTCGAGCGGTACGAGGTCGCTTCGGCGATCATCGCGGCGACCTGCCCGCCGACTTTCCCGATCGATTGCGTGTCGAACTCGCGCCCGCCCACCCGTACGGTTCCGCCGGGCATGGTGCCGTCAAAGAGCGACTGCAGCGTCCCGAGGGTCTTCTCGGCGGCGGCGTTGTCGCCGGCGTCGGCCCGGCGCTCGTACTCGTCGATCAACGCCAGCGCCAGCGGGTACGCCGAACCGGCCATGCGGTTCAGCGTCGTCGCGCGCACCTGCTCGGCCTTCTGGCGATCGGTCGCGGCCTTGCTCTCCGCGGTCTGCACGGCCTGGTATGCGTCGCGGGTGCGCAGCGGCGGGGTCTCGTCGCGGAGCGAGACGC
>CAZDYM010000084.1:0-9102 GCA_964509325.1 uncultured Phycisphaeraceae bacterium | reverse complement strand
CGGGGGGTGCCGGGGCCTGGGCGCGGGCCGGGGCGTGAGCGGCGGCGAGCGCGAGCACGCTCGCCGCGAACCTGAGTCCGGTTTCGTTGTCCACGCAGAGTCTCTCCTCGCTCGGCGGGCGCACGACGGGGTGCGCCGCCTCCGCCGCTGTGGTGATGCTTGTTCCGTCCGTGGGTCAAGAGGCCAAGCGACGGAATCACGATACACCACGGGTTCGAGAACCGGCATCGTCGGGTCCGCGAAACACGGGGATTTCCGCGGGGTTTCCGCGGTTATGGGGCGTTCGAGGCGGAAATGAGCCGCCCGGCACCGAGGTTGGACCGCAACCCCCCTCGGTCAGGCGGCCTGCGGGGCACGCGCGGGCGCCGCGACGGGCTTGCCCTCGACCGAGAGGCCCAGCAGGGCCATCGGCCCGTGCGGACGCTTGGCTTCTTCCTTCAGGCGCGCCGCGGCGCGCGGGTTGGCGTAGGTGTTGAAGACCATCGCCTTGATGGTGGCGAACAGGCCGCCGAAAGACGCGAAGGTGTGGTTCACGGCGCTGGCCTCGTACCCCGAGTGGACCATGCACTGCTGGCACTTGGGGTTCCCGCTGGCGCGCCCGTAGTTGTTCCAGTCGGTGTCGGCGATCAATTCCTTGAACGTGTCCACGTAGCCGTCCTGCAGCAGGTAGCAGGGCTTCTGCCAGCCGAAGATGTTGAACGTCGGCATGCCCCAGGGCGTGCACTCGTACTCGCGCTTGCCCATGAGGAACTCGAGGAACAGCGGCGACTGGTTGAACTTCCAGCGCTTCTTGCGGTTGCTGGCGATCATCTCGAAGAGCTCGTTGGTCTTTCTGCGCTCGGCGAGAAAGTGCTTCTGGTCCGGCGCCTTGGGGTAGGCGTACCCGGGGGAGACCATCATGCCCTCGACGCCGAGGTCCATCATCTCATCGAAGAAGGCGCGGACCGAGTTCGGATCGGCCCCGTCGAACAGGGTGGTGTTGGTGGTGACGCGGAACCCCATCTTGACGGCCAGCGCGATGCCTTCCCGCGCGGCTTTGTAGGTGCCCTCACGGCACACGGCGAAATCGTGGTGCTCTTCCTGGCCGTCCATGTGCACGCTGAAGGTGAGGTACTTGCTGGGGGTGAAGACGCCTTCTTCGAGCCGCTGCCGGAGCAGCAGCGCGTTGGTGCACAGGTAGATGTACTTTTTGCGGGCGACCAGGGCGCGGACGATGTCGCCGATCCTGGGGTGCAGCAGCGGCTCGCCGCCGGGGATGGAGACCATGGGCGCCCCGCACTCTTCCACGGCCTTCACGCACTCTTCCACCGACAGTTCGCGCTTGAGGACGTGGGGGGGGTACTGGATCTTGCCGCAGCCGGCGCACGCGAGGTTGCAGCGCAGCAGCGGTTCGAGCATGAGGACCAGCGGGTAGCGCTTGTTGCCGCGGACGCGCTGCCCCAGGACGTAGGTGGCGACGGTCCACATCTGGCTGATCGGAACGGGCATCGAGGCTCCTGGGCGGGTCGTTCACCTCGCGGCGTTCTTTCGCCGCGGCGGCGCGGGGAACGCGGGGAGAGGCGGGGTTGGGCGTGGATGACGGAGATCGTGGGCGACGGCGCCGCGGTCCTGTCCGGGACCGAAGCGGGACTCTCGGGATGGTAAAACGGTTGACTTCGGTTCCCGGGACGATGGGCTGTCGGGGGCCCGTGGCGCGGGCCACTGAAGCAGGTCCATCGTAGCAGGCGTGCGCGGCGCGATTCGGGCCACGCCAAAGGGAGGTCCGCGCTGTCTGTGGAAGAGATTCGGCCGGCGGGCGGTCCGCGACCGCGCGAGAGTTCGGCGGCGATTCCGCCGATCCGTCGGGGTTTTCGGTAGGCTATTCTGTTCCGACGTCCGGCCTGTCGGCGCCGGCGCGGGCCCCTCGGAGACACCATGAAGCAGCGCTACAAGACGATCCTCCTGTTCGGCGCCCCGGGCTCGGGCAAGGGCACGCAGGGCAAGATCCTCGGGCACGTGCCGGGGTTCTACCACCTGTCGTGCGGGGAGGTCTTCCGCACGCTGAATGTGAACTCCGACCTGGGCAGGAAGTTCATCGAGTACTCGTCGCGCGGCGAACTGGTGCCCGACGACCTGACCATCCGCATGTGGAGAGAGAACATCCACGCCCAGACCGTCCTCTCCCTCTACAAGCCGGACGTCGACCTGCTGATCCTCGACGGCATCCCGCGCAACCCGAACCAGGCCAAAGTCATGGACGACTACATCGAGGTGCTGCTGATCATCCACCTGATGTGCAGCGACAAGGAGAAGATGTTCGAGCGGCTCCGCCGGCGGGCCATCAAGGAGAACCGCCTCGACGACGCCAAGGAAGAGATCATCCGCAAGCGCTGGAGCGTCTACGAGACAGAGACCTACCCGGTGCTGGAGCACTACCCCAAGTCCATCGTGCGGAACGTGGAGGCGATCGGGAGCCCGGCGGAGGTGCTGCAGCACGTGCTGGAGATGCTGGTCCCGGTGCAGGCGGCTCATTTCCGCAACGCGCTCGAGGCGTCGCGATAGCCGGGCCGAATGTGGTCGCGATCGATCGGTCGGGAAGGGAGTTGATTCCCGGCCCGGATCGTTAGGCTGGACCGTGAAGTTGATCCGCCGGCAAAGCGACCGGCGCGCGGCCCGGGAACGCGGCCGGCTCCGCCCCGGTGACACGGGAGCGCGGGTCGGGGGCGATCCCGGCGGGTCGGCGCAGGCGCGAATCCGCCGACGGATCGCCCATCTCGGCACGGAGGCCGCCGCGCTCTCGACCAGGCTCACCCGCGAGGAGTTCCCATGCGCGATCGCTTGATGCCGTCTGTTGCTGCGCTGCTCCTTGCTGCCTCCGCCGCGGCGGCGCTCCCGCCCGGAGCCTCGCTCGAACCCGAGCGGGACGACATGCCGTATGTCCCCGCTTCGGCGAACCCGCGCACCAGCGTGCCGGCGGAGATCCGAGCGCCCGAGGCCGCGCAGCGCGGCGCGCTGCCGGTGTTCATCCGGCAGATCAACACCAACGCCTCGGGCCTGAACATCGTGGGCGACGCCGCCAACGAGCCGTCGATCGCGGTCGATCCCACCGACCCACGCCGGATGGTCGCGGGATGGCGCCAGTTCAACACCGTCGCGTCGAGTTTCCGCCAGGCCGGGGTGGCGTTCTCTCGCGACAACGGGCGGACGTGGACGAACCTGCCGCCGTTGGAAGCCGGCGTGTTCCGGTCCGATCCGATCGTGCGCTGGAGCCCCGACGGGGACAAGGTGTTCTACAACTCGCTCAAGGTCGTGAGCAACGTCTTCAGCGTGTGGTACTTCGTGTCAATCGACGGCGGGGCGACGTGGGGCGCGCCCTACCAGATCGCCGGGGGCGACAAGGTGTGGTTCACCATCGATTCGACCTCGGGCCCGGGCCGCAACCACCACTACACGGCGTGGAACGTGGCGGCGAACCCGACGCCCGGCTTCACGTTCGCCCGGTCGATCAACGCCGGGGCTTCGTTCCAGACCCCGCTGGCCCTGCCGGGCGGGCCGCCGATCTTCGGGACCCTCGGCGTGGGCCCGGCGGGGCAGCTCTACATCGCGGGCACGAACTCGGGCGGGCCCGGCCTTTCGGTGGCCCGGTCGACCAACGCCAGCAACAGCGGGGTCGCGCCGACCTTCCTCGCCTCCGCCCCCAACATGGACGGCGACCTGCTGCTCAACCCCGCGGTGAACCCGGCCGGGCTGGCCGGCCAACTCATCTGCGACGTGGACCGCTCCGGCGGGCCCGGCGACGGCTACGTCTACCTCTGCGGCTCCATCGACCCCGCCACCGGCACCGACCCGCTCGAAGCCCGCTTCATCCGCAGCCGCGACGGCGGCGTCACGTGGGACCCCTTCGTGCGCGTCAACGACGATCCCACGACCAACAACGCCTTCCAGTGGTTCGTCACCATGAGCGTCGCACCCAACGGGCGGATCGACGTGATCTACAACGACACCCGAGAAGACCCGGCCAACCGGATCACCCGCACCTACTACACCTTCTCCACGGACCACGGCGACACCTTCGCGCCCTCCACCCCGATCACCGTCCCCTGGAACCCGCTGGTCGGCTTCCCTCAGCAGAACAAGATCGGCGACTACTACGACATGCACTCGGACCGCGTCGGGGTCGACGCCATCATCAGCACCACCGTCAACGGCGAGCAGGACGTGTACTACGTCCGCATCGGCGAGTTTGACTGCGACGCCAGCGGCGTGGGCGACGCCACCGAGATCGCGCTCGGCCAAGCCAAGGACTGCAACAGCGACGGCGTCCCCGACACCTGCCAGAAGGCGTGCGTCGCGGATATCAACAACGACGGCGTCGCCAACACCATCGACCTCACGCTGTTCCTCGGGCGGTTCGGCCAGACCGTGCCGCTGTGCGACCCGGCGAACCTGAACCTCGACACGCAGGTCAACACCGCGGACCTGGTGATCTTCCTCGCGAACTTCGGGTGCGCGGGGTGAGCCCGGTCACGGCGGACGCTCCTGGCCGGGCGCCGGGTGCGCGGGCCGGGATGCCTTCCGCCGACGGTCGCTGCACGCAGACCGCGGCGGGAAGGCCCTGCGGTCGGCGGGACCGCCGGCCGGGGCCGATCCAGCGATGGTGCGCCCGTGCCTCTTCAAATTGGGCCGGCGGGGGCTTGCCAACGCGGGATTGGAGGTACACTTGTCGTGTCAGCGAGCGCGGCGGTCCGCCGATCGCTCCCGTGGAGAACCGAGAGATGAAGCACCGTTCCATCTGCGCCGCCTCGTGCGTGCTCGCCCTTGCAGGTTGTGCTCTTGGCCAGGCGTCGTTCCGCGCCGTGTTCGTCGGCAACAACGGGAACCTCGAAGGCTCGGTGACGACCTACCGCGTGAACCCCGACAACTCGGTGTCGGTGGTCGCCAAGTACGTCACCGGCTCGCGCCCGAACACCCAGACGCCCGAGCCGGGCACGAACGTCGCCGCCATCGCCCTGCGGCCCGACGGCAGGTTCATCGCGGCCATCCACGCCACCGAGGCCGTCTCGGCCGAGAGAATCACGATGCTCCGCGTGAACGCGGACGGCACGCTCTCGCCGCCGGCGGGACCGGGCTCGGGCCTGTTCCTCACCCCCGACGCCCCCCTCGACGGCGAGTGGTTGAACAACGAGTTCCTTGCCGTGCTCGATACTGGCGACGGCGTGCTCTACATCTACCGCTACAACGAGGCCCTCAACACGCTCACGCTGGTTGGCAACGGGCTCACCGGCGGGTTCACCTCGACGCTCGCGGTCCATCCTTCGCGGAACTTCATCGTCACCCAGGAATCCACCGGGCGCACCGTGCGGCTGTTCCCGGTCAACCCCACCACGGGCGTGGTCGGTGCGCCCAGCATCTCCAGCTTCGGCCAGTATTCGCTGGGCGTCGGCCTCTCGCCCGACGGCGCCCGCGCGTACGGCGGCGGGGGCATCTCGGGCAACGTCGTCACGGCGTACAGCATCGACGCCGGCGCCGGGACCATCGCCCCGCTCCCCGGAGCCCCGTTCCCGTCGCCCGGCTCTTCGCCCAAGCAGGTCGCCGTGACCAGCGACAACAACTTCGCGCTGGTGGCCCACGGAACGGACGCGACCGTCCGGGTCCTCTCCATTGACCAGGACACCGGCGCGCTGACCGCGACCCCGTTCTTCTTCGACGTCGGGTTCCAAGGGTCGCTCGGCGAGATCGCCGTGAGCGGCGCGCAGATGTTCGTCACCGACCGGGACACGATCTCCGACGGCGTCCGCGGGCTTCGCTCGTTCACCGTGAACCCGGACGGCTCCCTGACGCAGAACGGGACCATCGTGGACTCGACCGGCATCACTCCTAACAGCATCCAGACCTGGACCCCGCCACCCCCGCCCTGCCCGGGCGACCTGACCGGCGACAACCGCGTCGATACCAACGACCTCGTGCTGTTCCTCAGCAACTTCGGCACCACGGTGCCGCCGGGCACGAGCGGCGACTTCGACAACAGCGGTAGCGTCGACACCCTCGACCTCGTGGTGCTGCTGGCGAACTTCGGCTGCGGCGGCGCGTGAGCGAGCCCCGAGGATCAGCACGCGGTTCAAACGATCAAGCCGGGCGTTGAGCTTCGGGCCCAGCGCCGATCGTCCCGCCTCCTCGCGGTCATCCGATCGCGCGCAGCACGCTCTGGAGGTCGGCGTCGCACACCACCGGCGCGTTCGCGTGCGGCGTGCTGAAGCCGGGCAGCGTGCCCCGGTGGTACTTCGCGGTCGCATCGGGGTCCTTCAGGACGTGCCCGGTCAGGACGCACACGACCTTCTCGTCGGGCTTGATGACGTTCGCCGCGGTGAGTTTCCGCACGCCCGCGACCGTCACGCACGAGGCCGGTTCAGCGCCGATCCCGGCGGCGTCGATCATCGCCTTGGCGTCCATCGTCTCCTGGTCCGTCACGTGCTCGACCACCCCGTTGGTCTCGCGGACGGCGCGGAGGCTCTTGGTGGCGCTGACGGGGTTGCCGATGCGGATGGCGGTGGCGATGGTCTCGGCGTTGGGGAGCGGCTCGACGCGCTCGGCCTTCGACATGAAGGCTCGATAGAGCGGGTCGGCGCCCGCCGCCTGGACCACGGCGATCCGCGGCAGGCGGTGCAGCAGCCCCAGGCAGTGCAGTTCCGAGAGGGCCTTGTAGATCGCGCTGTTGTTCCCGAGGTTGCCCCCCGGGACAACGACCCAGTCCGGGGGCTTCCAGTCCAGGTCCTGCAGCAGTTCGAGCCCGATGGCCTTCTGCCCCTCGAGACGGAAGGGGTTGAGCGAGTTGAGCAGGTAGATCCCCTCGCGCTGCGCCACCTGCTCCACCAGGCGCATGGCGTCGTCGAAGTCGCCCTTGATCTGCACGGTGCGTGCGCCGTACGCCAGCGCCTGGCTGAGTTTGCCGAACGCGATGTTCCCCTCCGGGATGAACACGACGGCGCGCACGCCGGCGATGGCCGCGTAACTGGCCATGCTGGCGGAGGTGTTGCCCGTGGAGGCGCAGGCCACGCGGGTCATGCCCAGGCGTTTGGCCATGCTGACGCCGGTGGTCATGCCGCGGTCCTTGAACGAGCCGGTGGGGTTCTCCCCCTCGTGCTTGAACCACAGTTCGCGCATGCCGGCGTGCCGGCTGAGCGGGGAGTCCTGTGGGCTGTGATAGAGCGTGGTATTGCCCTCGCCGCGGGTGACGATGTGGGCTTCTTCGAGGGGGAGGATCAGTTCGCGGAAGCGCCACACGCCGGAGCGGTCGGCGGGGGAGCGCGAGGCGAGTCGCGCATCGAACATCGAAAGGCGCAGTTTGCCCCACAGCCGGACCAGGTCGTGCCGCACCTCCAGCGTGCCCGAGCACTCGCACCGGTAGCGCACGTCCAGGCCGGGGTACATCCGGCCGCACTCGACGCACGCGAGCTGCCACTCCGGGGCCCCCGGCGCTCTCGGCACGGGGCTGGGCAGGATCTGCAGCGGCGTGGATTCGTGCGGGTCCGGCATGAGCCCTCACAGTATCGGGCAAGTCCGGGCCCTCCGCGAGTGCGCCGCCGCCGGCTTCACCGATCACCACGCGACTCTGCCGTCCCAGCGTACCCTGAACCGATGCCCCTCCCCCACAGACCCCTCGGCACAACCGGCCTGATGGCCAGCGCCATCGGGCTGGGGACCGTCAAGCTCGGACGGCGCGAAGGCCTGAAGTACCCAGAACCGTTCGACTTGCCCTCGGACCAGGACGCGCTGGCGCTGCTCCGAAAGGCCCACGACCTGGGCATCAACCTCGTCGACACCGCCCCCGCTTACGGCTCGAGCGAAGAGCGCCTGGGCCGGCTGCTGCCGAACGTCGCCCCGCGCGACCGCTGGGTCTTGTGCACGAAAGCGGGGGAGTCTTTCACCGACGGCGTGTCGTCTTACGATTTCACCCCGGAAGCCGTCACGGCCAGCGTCGAACGCTCGCTCCGGCGCCTGCGGACCGACGTGCTGGACATCGTCCTGCTGCACTCGGACGGCGACGACGAGCACGTGATCATCCACTCGGGGGCGCTCGACGCGCTGCGGGCCCTGAAGGACCGGGGACTGATCCGAGCCGTCGGCGCCAGCACCAAGACGCCGCGGGGCGCCCTCGTGGCCGTCGAGCGCTGCGACGTGGCGATGCTCACGCTCAACGCCGAGCAGCAGGACGACGCCCCGGCGGCGGCGCGTGCCCTCGAAACCGGCGCCGCCGTTCTCGTGAAGAAGGCCCTCCGCAGCGGGCACGCGGGGGACCCGTCCGCGGCGTTGCGCCGTGTCATCTCGACGCCCGGGGTGTCGTGCGTCGTGGTGGGCACGCTCAACCCGGCGCACCTCGAAGCCAATACCATCGCGGCGCGGGCGACGTGAACCCCCCGCCGGGCTTGTCCGCGCCCGGGCCCGACCAGACCGTGAGAACCCGCATGCGAACCAACTCCCCCCTTCTCGCCGCCGCCGCGCTGAGCGCCGCGAGCGTCACGACCCTCATCGCCGGCTGCTCGTCGGCTTCGACCGGCGCCGGACCGAACACCGGAGGCACCCCCGCGATGACCGCCGAGCAAGCCATCAACGCGCTCACCGGCGAGTGGAAACTCTCGTCGTTGAACGGACGCGACGCCTCGACCCTCGCCGGGCTCGGCGGCAAACGCCCCTCCATCCGCATCGAACCGGACGGGCGGCTTTCGGGCTTCGGCGGGGTGAACCGCATCGGCGGGGCGATCGACCTCGCGGCCCTCGCCAAGGGCCAGTTCAAGACCGGGCCGATGTTCTCCACCAAAATGGCCGGCCCGCCGGAGGCGATGCAACTCGAGGACGACTTCACCGCAGCGCTCAACAAGGTCCGCGGTTTCTCGGTGCAAGACGGGTGCCTCTCGCTGACGGGCGAAGGGACAAACATCGACTTCACTCGCTGACACGGAGCGCGCCAGAGGGCCAGGGTCGCTCCGAGCGAGCAGCGGGGCGGATCAGGTGCTCGCGGTCCCGGCGCGGTGCGGAGCGGCCTCATCCCGGATCGCCGCCAGCGCGGCGCGCAGGGAGGGGCGGCGCGGCTTGTTGAGCGCGGCCCGAGCGTCTTCGTGCGCCGGG
>CAZDYM010000083.1:0-9196 GCA_964509325.1 uncultured Phycisphaeraceae bacterium | reverse complement strand
GGCTTGAGCGGCGCTCGGGGCCGGAGGCCGGGCCGAGGCGCGATCTCGCGCGGCGGTTCCCGGAGATATAGTTTTGAGAATCAAGTTCGAGTCCCGCGCCAGGACGGCCCGCCAACCACGATAGAACAGTTGGAGAAGTGAGAGCCATGCGTACCCCCGTGCTGTCCGCCGCTTGTGTGATCGCGTCCCTGGCCGGTTCGTGCCCCGCGTTGGGGGGCGCTGCCCCCGTGACGGTCGTGTCGGTCGGGGCTGTTCTCGACAACACGCTGTACGAAGACCCCAACGGCGGCCTGAGCAACGGGCTGGGGCCGAACATCTTCGCGGGCAAGACGCGTTTCGCGGGCGTCCGGCGCGCGTTGGTCGAGTTTGATCTGTCGTCGGTGCCTGCCAACGCCACGATTGTGTCGGCGTCGGTCACGCTGCACCTGACCCGCGCGGTCTCCTCGGGGGACCAGCAGACGTTGCACCGCGTGCTCGCCTCGTGGGGCGAGGGCACGTCGAACTCGGGTGACGAGACGGTCAACGCCGGCGGCGGCGGCGAACTCGCGACCCCCGGCGACGCCACCTGGCTGTTCCGGTTCTTCAACGGCACCAGTTGGGCGAGCGCCGGCGGCGACTTCGACCCGGCTGCCTCGGCCACCGCGACCGTGGACGACATCGCCGGGCCCTACGTCTGGACGGGAGCCCAACTCGCCGCGGATGTGCAGGGCTGGATCAATGACCCGAGCACGAACCACGGCTGGATGGTGCGTGGCGTGGAGACGGGGCTGGCGGGTGCCAAGCGGTTCGCGAGCAAGGACAACCCGAACGCGAATCTGCGCCCGAGGCTGACCATCGGGTACACCGTCCCGGCGCCGCCTTGCCTGGGCGATCTCAACAACGACGGTTTCCGCAACACGCTCGACCTGACGCTGTTTCTCGGCGCGTTCGGATCGGTCGTGCCGCCGGGCACCGGCCCCGACTTCGACGGCAGCGGCACGGTGACCACCGCGGACCTGGTTTTCTTCCTGGGCGTGTTCGGCGTGCCGTGCTGAGGCCGACGCGGTGACGAGAGGAGTTCGGAAGGCCAGCCGCGCGCGGGCGCGGTTGCTATGATCGTGCCCCCCCGAGCGGGCCATCGGGGCCGAACACGCATCGAACACCGGAGACCACGACATGGAAACCACTCTGATCATCTTCAAACCCGACGCCGTGCAGCGTGGCCTGATGGGCCGCATTCTTTCTCGCTTCGAGGACAAGGGTCTGCAGGTGGTCGGCTGCAAGTTGATGAAGATCAGCCCTGAGCTGGCCGCGACGCACTACGAGGCGCACAAGGACAAGGGGTTCTACAAGGGTCTGGTGGCGTTCATGACCTCAGCGCCGGTGCTGGTGCTGGCGCTGCGCGGGAACGGGGCCATCACCATCGCCCGCAACATGATGGGCGCGACGTTCGGTTCCAAGGCGGCTCCGGGGACCATCCGCGGCGATTTCGGTGTGTCGAACTCCTTCAACCTGATCCACGGCTCGGACAGCCCGGAGGCCGCCGAGCGGGAACTGAAACTCTTCTTCAAGCCGGGCGAGGTGCTGGAGTTCAACCGGGCCATCGAAGGCTGGGTGTACGACATGAGCGGCGGCAAACCCGAGTGAGGCGGCTTCACCGCGCTTGCGCGGAGGGCGTCGAGGAACGCCCGATCGTGCGCGTATGGCACGGGCCCTGGCTCGGGGCGGGATCGTCGAGCGGAGCCCGGCCATGCACGGAGAGACTTCGCCGGACGCCGCTTGGCGCAGCGCGAGAGCCTGGCGGACCCGGCCTTGCCGGGCGCCGCAAGCGGGTATCCTCACTCCACGGCGGATCGGGCTTGGCGTTGCTTCGGCGTCTCTTTGCTCTCCCACGTCCTTCGCCGCGGACTCTGCGGCTCCGCGGCGATCACTCTGACGGCATGCTCGACGAACTCAATCAACTCGAACGTGAAGGCCTCGAGGCGCTGGCGGGGGCGGGAGACGCCGCGTCGCTGGAGCGGTGGCGCATCGCGTACCTGGGCTCCAACGGCAAGGTGAAGGCGGTCATGGACGCCTTCAAGACGCTGCCGAAGGAGCAGAAAGCCGCGGTGGGCAAGCGGGCCAACGAGGTGAAATCCGCCCTCGAGTCGGCGTTTGAAGGGCGCAAGGGCGAAGTCGGCTCGGCCCCGAAAGCGGCGGGGCTTGCGGGCCCGATTCTCGACGTGACCGAGCCCGGGCTGACGCAGCCGCTGGGGCGTCGGCACATCATCTCGCGGGTACGCGGCGAACTGTGCGAGGTCTTCGGCAGGATGGGCTTCGATGTCGCCGACGGGCCGGAGCTCGAAGACGACGAGCACAACTTCGTCAAACTGAACATCCCCGAAAGCCACCCGGCGCGGGAGCCGATCGACAACTTCTACATCGACGAGCCGGACGGCAAGCCGAGGCCGCGGATGCTCCGCTCGCAGACCTCGACGGTGCAGGTCCGGGTGATGGAGCAGGCGGTGCGGGAGGGGTGGGGACCGCCGATCAAGATCGTCGCGCCGGGGCGGGTGTACCGGCCCGACACGGTGGACGCGACGCACTCGTTCATGTTCCACCAGATCGAGGGGCTGTGCATCGACCGGCGGGTGACGCTGATCGATCTCAAGACCACGCTGCTGCATTTCGCCAAGTCGTACTTCGGCGCCGACGCCCAGATCCGCCTGCGCCCCTCGTTCTTCCCTTTCACCGAGCCCTCCGCGGAACTCGACATGATGATCCGCCTCGACCCCGAGAAGCCGGCCCGCTGGGTCGAACTGGGCGGTTGCGGCATGGTCGATCCCGCGGTGCTGGACGCCGTGGGCATCGACCCGGAGCGGTGGACCGGCTACGCCTTCGGCTTCGGCATCGAGCGGATCGTGATGGGGAAGTACGGCGTGCCGGATATCCGCTGGCTGTACGAGAACGACCTGCGGTTCCTGGCACAGTTGTGAGTCGGTCCGGCGGGTTCACCGCGGAGACGCGGCGGACGTTGACAACGATGAATGAGCGCGGGGGTTGTTGATGGCGTCGCCCGTTTCGCCGCTCAAGTACCGCTCGGTGAACGCGCCGAGCCGCCACACGTAGCGTTCCAGAGCGGTCCGGCGCGCGATGGCGCCCATGCGCTCGATGCCCTCGGGGCGCTCGCACAGGGTTGTGATGTGCTCCGCGAGCTGGTCCGAGGTCGAGAACACCAGGCCGCCCGGGCCCTCGGGCGTCTCGATCTTCTCGGTCAGGACGTCGAGGTTGTAGGCCAGGATGGGAAGCCCGGTGAGCATGCCCTGCACCATGACCTGGCTAAACGTTTCGGACGACGTGCTGGGGACGATCAGCACGTCGAGGGTGCGCATGAAGGCGCCCACCTCGTCGGCGCGCTTCCACTGGTGGAAGATGATGGTCGGGTCGTCGGTTCTCGGGGGGTTGGCGTAGGCACAGAGGTGGAGTTCGCAGCGTGGCCTGATCTCGGGGCGGAGCCTCGCCCAGGCGTCGAGCGCGAGAGGGGCGCCCTTCCACGGCGTGTCGAGCTGGCCGACGACGCCGAAGCGGATCGGGCCCGGTGCGCGGGATGCGAAGCCTCCCTCGCGTGGGAAGAACAGGTGCCCGTTCAGCACGCCGTAGGAAATCCACACGGGGGTATCGCAGAGGCGGCGGATGCGGGCGCCGACGGGCCCGCTGACGGCCTGGATCTCGCAGTCGATGTGCCGGAGGGCGTGGAGGAACTTCTCCTTCGGGTTCTGATGGGCGATGACGACGGTGCGGCGTGCCTTGCCGGCGCGCTGGATCGCCCAGACGGCGGGGAGGATGCCGCGGGCCACGTTGCCCACGACCAGCAGGTCGTGCGCGGGCATCGAGAGCAGACGCGGGACGATCGCCAGCGACGACGGGAGCGGCTTTTTCAGGGGCAGGCTGTAAAGAACGGAGAGGCCCGGGCCCACGCCGGCGAGGTGCTCGTCGAAGGCGGCCCGCCAGGCGGGCTCGGCGGTCAGGGTGACGCGGTAGCCGGCCTCGACGAGTTGGCGGACAAACAGGAAGTTGAAGACCTCGGTGCCGTGGATGCGCTTGTGACGCCGGTCGGCCATGAACGCCGGGGAGAGCAGCAGGATCGACTTTGGGGGCGGCGTGGGGGCCATCGGGCCCGCGAGGGTACGGCGAAACGTCGGCGGAGTCAGCCCGAAGAAGTGCTGATGGTTTGCGAACCAGGGTGGTCCGGGCGATACTCGCCGTGGCCCACGTCCTTGGTTGCACACTTCGGTTCCCCACCCGCGTTCCGGCCCTTTACCTTTGGCCGTCCACCATGACCACCCCCGACACCGTCACCCCGATCGCCGACGCACCGCAGTTTCTTGAACCGCCGAAGTGGCCGAAGGTCGTGGGCATCATCAGCGTGGCTTGGGGGGTGATCTCGATCGGCTGCGCCGGCTGCGGCCTGGCGGGCGCGGCGAGCGGGAGCTTCATGGGCGACATGATGAAGCAGCAGTTTGACGACGGGCTGCCGCCGCAGTTCACCCAGGGGGTGTCGGTGGTGATGATCGCGGCCTCGGCGGTGAGCGCGGTGGTGGCGGTGCTACTGATCGCGGCGGGCTGCGTGCTGCTGGCGCGGAAGTACGCCGCCCGCATCCTGCACCTGGCTTGGGTCGCCGCGGCGGTGCTGAGCGCCCTGTGGGGCACCTACATCCAACTGGGGATCAGCCAGGAAACCAAGCAGTGGGTCCGCGACAATCCCAACACCAAGTTCGCGCAGGCTCAGAACCAAAGCGGGGCGGGGGTCCTCGAAGCGGCCGGCTGGGCGCTCGGGCTGGCGGTGTCGTTGGGCTACCCGATCTTCTGCGGCGTGTGGTTCGGCTTTGTGAAGACCAAGCCGGAGGAGTACACCCAGGGTGTCGAGCAGCTGATGTGAGGCGCGGGGGCGGGGAGCGGGTTGAAACGGGCAGGCCGCGCGGGGGAGGGGGCCGGGTTGGCAGACGCCACGTTATCGCCGCGCCCGAGATTCAGACGATGCTGACCACCAGCACGCTCTGGTCGTCGGTGCGAACGCCCTTGGCGTGGGATCGGGCCGCTTCGACGAGTGCCTCGGCGAGCCTGGCCGGGTCGGCGCCGCCGTGCGTGCGGACGATGTCCTCCAGCGCGTCGAAGCCGAGTTGTCGGCCCGCAGGGTCGGCGGCCTCGGTGAGGCCGTCGGTGAAGACGACAAAGGCCTCGCCCGGCGCGGCTTCGACAGCGCCGACGGGGAAGCGCTCCGAGGGATCGATGCCCAGCGGGAGTGACTGGTTCTCGAGACGTTGGACGCGGCCGTCGGCGGCACGACGCAGGATGGGCAGGTGCCCGGCGCTGGCCCATTCGACACGGGCCCCGGCGCCAGCGCCCCGGCTCACGCGCATGAACGCCGCGGTGACGAAGGTGTGGGCCGGGGTGAGTTCGCCCAGCACGCGGTTCAGGTCGCGGGCCAGGTCTTCGAGCGATCCGTCGGCGAGCAGGCGGGCCCGGGCCGCGCCCTTGAGCATGCCCATGACCAGGCCGGCGCCGACGCCGTGGCCCGAGACATCCGCGAGGATCACGTCCGAGGCGCCGGGTCGTTCGACCAGGTCGATGAGGTCGCCGCCCATCTCGCTGGAAGCGATGCTCACCCCGACCACGCGGGCGGGCCCGGCGCGGCGGTCGATGGCGGGCACGATGTCGGCGTGCATGCGCTTGGCGATGTCGAGCTCGGCATGGGCGGCGGCGACGCGGCGCTCGTTGCGCCGGAGATACGCCGCCAGCACGCAGAACCCGACGGAGATGGACACGACGGAGATGACGGCCAACACGATGCGCCGGACCAGTTCAGACGATTCGGCGCCGAGCCGGAAGACCCCCAGTTCGTTCACCAGCTCGAAGTACGGGCGGGCGCCGAAGAAAGGGACTGCCGCGGCGAGCGCGATGACCCACCAGCGCTTGTTCGAGATCCCGTGGGCCCACAGCAGGGCGAGCGCGCCGGAGAACACCGCCGACGCGAGCCCGCCTCCCCAGCCCCAGGCGCTCGGCTGGATCAGCGCCAGGAGCAAACCGATCGGGGCGAAGATGAAAAAGACGGCCAGATACGCGGGCCGCTGTTCGGCGTCGGGGAGGCGGAGGAACGTGGCGGGGCGGAATCGCACCGCGCCATGCTACCGCGGCGCGGGCGAGGTCTGCCGGGCCCTGAGCGAAAACCGGCAGCGTCCCCTTGAGGAAGCGGCCGGCGGAGTGCGACCCGAACCGTGAATCAGGAGAGCCGAGCGGCCGTCGTCGGGTGCGCTCAGGCGCGGGTCTTTCGGCGGGGCGCGGCCATCAGGAGGCCAAGGCCCGCCAGGGCCACCGCGCCAGGCGAGGGCACCATGGGGATGCCCACGATCTGGTCCTGCGCCTTGTTCGAGCGGAGCACGAACAACTGCACGCTGGGGGTCAGCGGGTTCGAAGCCAGGTTGCTCGCGGCCGTCACCAGGTTCTGCGACGAACTCCGCAGCGAGGACGAGGAGTTCACCTTGAACGTGCCGTTGCTGGTGTTCAGGTTGGTGTCGTAGACGATCTCCCAGACGGCGAGCTGGAACGAGGCGGACTCGGCCTTGGTGTCGACGCCGGGCTTGAAGGAGTTCCACAGTTGCGTCAGCAGGAGTTGCTGCTGGGCGGAGTAGCCGGCCTGGGTCATCGTGATCAGGTCGAAGGTGTAGACGGTCCCCGCCTTGACGCTCTGCGAGAGGTCCACGCAGTAGGTATCGAAGGTGATGGGGATGGTGGCGTCGGCGCCGCCGACGCCCGGGGTATCGGTGCGGGTCCACTTGTAGAGGACCGTGTTCACGTTCCCGTTGTAGATGCCCCCGGAGGCGGTGATGTTGGCCCCCTGGGAGAACTGGGAGGTGAACTTCCCGGTGATGGTGCCCGCGCCGGCGGTGGCGGCGGCGGCGAGCAGGGCGGAAACGCCGAGAAGCGAAGCGTCGCGGGCGGTGCAGGTCTTCATGGTGTCAACTCCTTTGCGGTTGTGCGGCCTTACGGCGCGTCGTGGCCTTCGGCACCGCGAAGGTCGCGCCCCGTGTCCCTCCAGACGAGGGTGAACGGAGCACGGCTTCGAGGCGGATGACAGAGCCGCGGCGACAACGTGCCGTGTGATGCGGACCCCCCGGGAATCCCGCCGCGCCGCGATGACGCATCGCGGTTGGTGACGGCCCCGGAACGGATGTCGAAACACTCGTCGGATCACCCGTCGCGACGGCGCCGGTCCTGTGCGTGCCGGCGTGCGTCGGTCACACTCACTGTGCCATGCGAATCGAGGTGGGTCCAGCGATCCGTGTGCCGGGGGTGGTCGTCGGGCCCGCACACTCGGAAAGGCCGGGCGCGGCGCCCCCGTGGGCGGGGCCCTTGGGTTGTTTTTACGGACGATCGGTTCGGGGCGCTCCGCAGCGCACGCCAGGCCTCATCGCCCGGGAACCGTTCTCGACGGCTCTCGCACCACGTGAACCGCTTTTCCTGCGCGGCGACCGGAACAAGCGAAAGCGAACGCAGGCACGCGGCGCCGCTTCGGCCGCTGCGACGAGGACCGGGGCCGGGCCGGTCAGCCGCGTCGTCACACGGGCACCACGCCCACCGGACCGTCGACGAGAATCTTCGCGGCGGTCTTCGCCTTGATCTCGTCCACCGTCACCCCCGGCGCGACTTCGATCAGACGGAACAGGCCCTTGCCGCCGTCCGCCTCGCGGTCGAACTTCATCACGCCCAGGTCGCTGATGATCATGTCGATGCAGCGCCGGCCGGTCAGCGGGAGGGTGCACTCGGGCACGATCTTGCTCTTGCCGTCCTTGCTGCAGTGCTCCATGGTGACGACGACCTTCTTGACGCCCGCGACCAGGTCCATGGCGCCGCCCATGCCCTTGACCATCTTCCCGGGGATCATCCAGTTGGCGATGTCGCCGTGCTGGCTGACCTCCATGGCGCCCAGGATGCACAGGTCGACGTGCCCGCCGCGGATCATCGCGAAGGAATCCGACGAGGAGAAGAACGACGCGCCCTTCCGGGCGGTGATGGTCTGCTTGCCGGCGTTGATCAGGTCGGCGTCGACGTGCGCCTCATCGGGGAAAGGCCCGATGCCCAGCAGGCCGTTCTCGGATTGCAGCCACACGTCCATGGTCGCGGGGATGTGGTTGGCGACGAGCGTCGGGATGCCGATGCCGAGGTTCACGATCATGCCGTCGCTCAGTTCCTTCGCGGCACGCACGGCGAGTTGGTCACGGGTCAGGGGCATGCGGGGATGGTACCGCCGAACGCCCGCCCGGGGCGTGCGCCGACGAGCGTCGGACGGGTCACCGATTGAACGGCGTCTCGTTGATCCAGTGGAACCCGCGGTTGAGCAGCAGGAAGTCCTTCCCATCCATGCGGGTCATCTCGGCGCGCACCTCTGAGCCGCCCACGGTCCCTTCCATGGTCAACCGCGTGTCGTTCATCTCGCAGCGGAGCACCTCGGGGGCGGGCGCGGGCTCGCCGTCGGGAGGGGGCCCGCCGCCGCGCCAGGGCGTGAGCCTCAGTTCGCCCGCGGCCTGGTCCCAGCGGGCGGCGAAGCGCAGCGATTCGCCGCCGACCTTGCGGACCATGAACAGCAGGTTTTCCGACGGGCCGCCCGATCCGCCCGGCACGACGCGCAGGGCGGCACGCTTCCAAAGGGTGCCGTCGCGCAGCGGCCTGGGGCGCTCGACGCCGGTTTCGCTGAAGCGCTCGACGCTGTAGGTGCCGACGATCGCCGGCTGGCCCGAGGTGTCGAGCATCTGGCGTCGCTGCTCGATGGAATCGGCGAACTGCATCCACAGCGTCGCGACGACGATCAGGGCCTTGACGCCGGTCAGCGCGAGGTCCAGCCGGCGGGTCTCGAACAGTCGGCGCTCCGGGGCCGGCGCGGACGGACGGTTGAGCACGACCACCCGCCACAGACGCCCGGCGTCCGGCAGGGCGATCAAGCATGACATGATGAACAAGTGCGACGAGTACAGCTTCACCGGCACGTCGTAGCAGAAGTTCAGCAGCACCACGTTCAGCATCACCCCGGCCCCCAACAGGGCGCCCAGCAGCGCCGTGCGGCGGAACATTAGCAGCACGCCCGGCACGATCTCGCTCACGCCCGCGAAACACGTGTACGGCGTGGATGCCCCCATGAAGGTCCACAGCAGCCCCATGGGCGACGATTCGCCGTAGGGCTGCG
>CAZDYM010000082.1:0-9205 GCA_964509325.1 uncultured Phycisphaeraceae bacterium | reverse complement strand
GCCGCCCTCGCGTGCTAGCTTCAATGAGGTCCGGGCATGACGCCCGGAAAGAGACTGTGTCGACGTGGGGGTCTTCATCTCAACTCCAGTTTAATTTTCCGAATAGCACGCCTGACGCACGCGGCCGTTGATCACCATCGTGCACGAGCCGCAGACCTCTTCGAGGCAGCCGACGTCGTACGACACCGGCGTGGTCTTCTGTCCCGCGACGGTGACGGGGTTGGCGGCGATCCACTGAAGGCAGGAGATGACGTTGGCGCTGCCGGAGCCCTCGGCGGAGGACTGCACGGGCACGTCGAACTCCTCGATGCGGCTGGGCTTGCCCGGGCCGTCCTGGCGGGTGATTCGGAAGCGGACGGTGCGGGATTTCGGGGCGGCTGTGGGCATCGGCTTCATTCCTTGGTCACCGCGGAGACGCGGAGGACGCGGAGTCACTCCGCGGTGAACGTTCGAATCAGGCGAACAGCAGCGGCTACACCGCGACCGGCACCGGGTCGCCGGCGGGTTGCTGGACCCTGGGGTGAGGACGCTCCGGGGTCGGGCCCTCGATCGTCGGGCCCGCCCAGTGGCCGGGCTTGGTGAACTTGAACATCAGGCTCTGGTAAAACGGGCGGAAGCGGCAGCCGACGAAGAAATCGAAGACCGCCGGGACGAACTGCAGCCGGCGGGGCCAGTACTGGGCCCACTGCTTGTTCGGCAGCAGGAACACTTCGAGGCGGTCAAACCCCGCCTCGGCGCCGTGGCGGGCCAGCGCGCCGCGGGTGTTCATGCGGTAGTACGCCGGGTACTCGTTGAACTTGGACTCCCCCGCCTTGCCGATCTGTTTCTTGACGCCGAGGGTCTCGGCGATTCGGACGCACAGCGGGAACGGGTGGTTCCCGTGCGGGCCCATGGCGTAGAACACGCCGCCCGGCTTCAGCACGCGGTACGCCTGGGCCAGGAACGCGGCGGGGTCGGCGACGTGCTCGATGACGTTCATGCTGATGAGCGCGTCGTACTCCATGGCCGGGAGTTTGACCTTGTCGAACTCGCCGCACCAGGTGCGCTCGGCCCAGGGGTTCCGCGAAACCTCCGGGAAAGGGTCGACGCCGTCGACCTGGTTGGGCAGTTTCCACACCCAGTGGTATTCCTTGATGGAGGGCCCGTCCTCCCCGCAGCCCACGTCGAGCACGCGGCCCTTCAGCCGCGGGTCGGCGCCCCAGATGGACGACCAGTAGCGGCTGATCCGCTGGTGATCGTGCGACACCGAGTAGGCGGTGAGTTCCTTGGGGAGGTTGACGACTTCGACGATCATGCGTCACTCCGGGGGGTGGTTGCGGCGGGTGGCCCGGGGGGCTGCTATCGGCCCGAACGGGTTCCCGCGTGCTCACACGCCCGCGGTCTGCTTCTCCGCCTGGGCCGGCGCGGCCCGGGGGGCGGCGGCCTTGGAGTCTCCGCCCGCTTCCTTCTTCCCATAACTGCGGACCCGCGGCTTGACGAGTCCTTCGGGGACTTCCTCGAAGGAGATGTCCGAGGTTCCGTCGGGCTTGTACCTGGCGACGGTGGTCTTCTTGAAGTTGGCGTCGTCACGCTGGGGGTAGTCGGTGCGGTAGTGACTGCCCCGGCTCTCGCGCCGGGCGAGCCCGCCGCGGAGGATCGGGTCGGCCATCACGAGCATGTCGCCCACGGCGCGGGCCCACATAACGTTGGTGTTGTTCCACGAGGAGCCGTCGGCCATGCCGATGCGGGTGAAGCGGTCCCGGAGTTCGTCCAGCTTCCGGAGCGCCTGGTTCAGGCGCTGCTCGCTTTTGACGACGGTGCTGGCGGCGGTCATCTCCTCGCCGAGTTCGAGGCCGATCCGGTACGGGTTCTCCGTGCCCTTGCTGGCGAGCAGGCGGGCGATGGCGGCTTCCTCGCTCTTGACGCCGGCGTCGTACACCGACTGGTGCACCGCGGAGGCGGGGCGGGCGGCGTTGTCGCGGACATAGTTGATGACGCTGACGCCGTTGAACAGCCCGTCGAAGATGCACGAGAGCAGGGCGTTCGCTCCGAGGCGGTTGGCGCCGTGGTACTGGTAGTTCACCTCGCCGAAGGCGTAGAGGCCCTGGAGGTTGGACATCATGTTGTTCGGGGCGCCCTTGACAAGGCCCCTGAGGTCCGGCTTGGGGGTGTAGGTGGTCCACAGGCCGCCCATGGTGTAGTGGACGCCCGGGAAGATCTTCATGGGTTGTTCGCAGGGGTCTTCGCCCACGAACTTGCGGTAGATCTCGATGATGCCGCCGAGTTTTCGCTCGAGTTCCTCGCGGGGCTTGAAGGAGAGGTCGAGGTAGACCATGTTGCCGCCGCCGACGCCCAGCCCGTCCATGCACACCTGGAAGATCTCTCGGGTGGCGATGTCGCGTGGGACGATGTTGCCGTAGGCGGGGTAGCGCTCTTCGAGGAAGTAGTAGCGCTCGCTCTCGGGGATCTTCCTGGGGTCGGAGCCCGAGGCGGGGTGCCTGGTCCAGTTCCCGGCGGCGTCCTTGATCGCGGGGACCCAGACGCGCCCGCCCTCGCCGCGGGCGGATTCGGACATCAGGCGGAGTTTGTCGGCGCCGGGGATGCTGGTGGGGTGGACCTGGATGAACTCCCCGTTGGCGTACCACGCGCCGTGCTGGTAGCAGCGGCTGGCGGCGGCGCCGGTGCACATCATGCTGTTGGTGCTCTTGCCGAACACCAGCCCGTTGCCCCCGGTGGCCATGACCACGGCGTCGGCGCGGAAGCCGCGGACCTGCATCGTCCGCATGTCCTGGGCGACGATGCCGACGCAGCGTCCGTTGTCGTCGAGCACCGGGCGGAGGAACTCCCAGAACTCGTACTTGGTGATCTTGCCCTCGCACTCGTAGCGCCGGGTCTGCTCGTCGAGGGCGTACATGAGCTGCTGACCGGTGGTGGCGCCGGCGAAGTGGGTGCGCTTGTAGAGCGAGCCGCCGAAGAGCCGGAGATCGCGCTGGCCCTCGCTGGTGCGATTGAACGGGACGCCCATGCGGTCGAGCAGGTCGATGATCTGCGGGGCCATGTGGGCCATCTCGTAGACGGGCGGCTGGTGGGCGAGGAAGTCGCCGCCGTAGATGGTCTCGTCGAAGTGCTCGTACTCGGAATAGCCTTGCTGGCGCGCGACGTCGTTGCAGGCGTTGATGCCGCCCTGGGCGCAGACGCTGTGGGAGCGTTTCACGGGCACCACGCTGAAGAGGTCGACGGGGATGCCCGCCTCGGCGACGCGGACGGCCCCGGCCAAGCCGGCCAGGCCGCCGCCCACCACGATCACCCGCTGCTGCTGTGATGCGCTGCCCATATGGGTTACCTCGCCCCCTGGCTGGTTTCAGTGCGGTGCTTCGTCGAGTCCTGCGTGTTGGATGCGTCCACCATCGCCTCCTTCGGCGCGGGGGCGGCGAGGGGGCTGGCGTGAGGGTCGGCGCGGTGGCCCGAGTGTCCCGCGAGCAGGCGCTGCTCGGTGGCGCGGGCCTTGTCGTAGTCGAGGGTGGCGAACCCGAGCACCGCCGACCAGGCCAGGGCCATCAGGCCCGCGCCAAGCCCCGCGCAGACGTAGCCCCAACGCTTCTGGGCTCTGGCGGAGATGGTCAGGCCCCAGGTGATGGCCGCGGTCCACAGGCCGTTGGCCAGGTGGAACACCAGCAGCGAGACCCCGAGCATGTAGAACGCCGCCACCGCCAGCCCCGCCGCCGTGAACCCTTCGGTCGAACCCTGCAGGGCCGCGGCCAAGGTGCTGGCGGCGTAGTCCGCGTTCCACCTGGTGCCCCCGGGGACCAGGAACGTCCAGCCCCAGCGGAGCGTGGCGACGTGATAGAACAGGAACAGCACGCCGACATAGCCGCTGACGCGCTGGAGCGTGTACCGCCAGTTCCCGTTGTAGTTGTACGCGCCGGTGTTGCCCTTGCCGGTGGTCGCGTAGTACACGCCCAGGGCCGAATGGAACGCGATGGGCAGCCAAAGACCGAAGACCTCGATCAGCAGGAGGAACGGGAGCGAGTGGATGAAGTTCACCTCGTGCTGGAACGTGGCGGCGCCGGCGTGCCCGTACTCGCGGCCGCGGGCGTCGAGCAGACCCCAGAGGATCGAGGAGTTGGTGGTGAGGTGCACCATCATGAACACGCCGATGGGCATCACGCCCGTGAGGCTGTGCAGGCGGCGCAGCAGGAAGTGGTGCCGGGCGAAGAACGACCCGGCGTCAGGGGTGGAGGATGGCGGATGCGAGGGTTCGGACACTGGGGAAGGTCTCCGTCGTTACACGTTGGCGCTGATGCCCGGGACCGGCGATGCCCCCGCCGACCCGCCGACGGCCCCTCGGGACGCCGCGGCCCCCACAAGCCCCGCCGATCCCGCTCCCGCGGAACCGGCCAGCGTGGCCGACGCCACGCCCTTCGAGGCCGCCTGCTGGGCCACAAGTTTCATCAGTTCGACATAGCGGAGCCGCAGTTCATGCAGCACGACTTTGAGGTCTTGGGCCTCGTCGGCGGCCAGGTTGCCCTTGGTCTTTTCCTCCAGCACGCCAAGCAGATCGATCATGTGCCGGCTGTACTCCGGGTCGAACACCGCCCGCCCGGACGTGCGGTCGGCCATCCCGCCCATGTACATGATGGCCTGCATCGCCAGCATGTCGACCAGGGCCCGGAAGTCGGGGGGGGCAAACTCCCCGCCCTGCCCGCCCGCGCCGGCGGATGCGGGGGTGCCCCCGGGCTGGCCGGCGGCCTTCGCCGCCCGTTCTTCCTCGGCCTTGGCGAGGCGCTCTTTCTCCGCCTGCGCCTGGGCTTTCCAGTCAGAATCAATGTGCAACTGCGGTGCCACGCCTGACGCGCCGACGCCGGAACCGGGGTTGTTCGGCTTTCCGGAGGGGTCGCCGCCGCCGGGGGTGATGAGGGTTGCCATGAGTCGGGGCCTTTCCTGCTGGACCGAAGTGGTTGCTGCGGGACGAGTGTAAGCGCGGAGTTTGGCAATGGCGAGCGGTCCGGACATGTCCCAGCGACGGTCGAGAGCCGACACCGATAGACTCATGACGAAGGGGGGTCTCTGGCCGCTCGGACCGTCAAACCCGCTGGGAGGACACGGATGACCCACCTTCGCGCCCCGACTCGTCATGCACGGTCCGCTTCCCGAGCGGGGCTGCTCTCGGGCGTGGCGGGGACAGTGCTAGTCGCGCTGGTCGGCTGCGGTTCCGGGGGCACGGCGTCCAACGACCAGGGCCCGTCGCGGGTGCTGAGCGCCGCGGACTTCGTCAGCACCGGCACGCCTCCGCCGAGCGAGGGCGAGGCCCGACCCGCGCCCATCCCGGTGATTAGCGAACGCGAAGCCCGCGAGGGCATCGGCGACGTGGTGGTGATCGAGGGCCCGCCGGTGCCGGCCGCGGTGGGTTCGGTGTCGGCGTCGACGACGCCATCCGCCGCGGCGTCGTCCGAGCCAGCCGCCCTGACCCGGGCGGCGGCGTCCCAGCCCGGTGGCGCCTCGAACGCCGGCCGGGCGGAGGGCGGGATGAACATGGGCGGGCGGGTGCTCTCGGTCGACCGCTCGGTGGGCCAGATCAACGGGCGGCCGATCTACGCCTCCGAGTTCCTCAAGGACATGGACGACCGCCTTCGCCGCAACACCGAGCGGATGAAGCGTCCCGAGTGGGTGAAGGAAACCTACAAACTCGTCGGGGAGAAGCTCCGCGACGAGATGCGCGACGAGCTGCTGCTCTCGGAGTTCAACACCGGCCTCAAGCCCGAGCAGAAGCCGGGCATCGCCGCTTTCTTGACCAAGGTTGAAGAGGACCTGCGCTCCGGCAGCCTGGGCAGCGAGACCCTCGCCAACAAGCGTCTGCTCGAAGAGGAGGGCAAGACCCTCGAAGAGAAGGCCCGCGACATCGGCGACAAGGCCTTCATCCAGGACCAGCTGCGGCGCATGGTCTACAACCGCGTGCAGGTCAACGCGCGCGAGGTCCGGCGCTACTACGAGAACAACCCGAACGAGTTCCGCGAGCCGGGCGTCGCCCGCTTCGTGATCATCCAGGCCCCGCGCTCCGAGACGGAGCGGACCGCCCGCATCGAGGCCGCTCTCGCCGCGGGTGAGCCGTTCATGAGCGTCGCCGAGCGGGAGAGCGACTGGCGCCGCGCCGCCAAGGAAGACCGGTTCCTGCTGGAGGTGAAGTACAGCAAGCCGTTCGGCGAATCGGACTTCTTCGGCCCCCAGCCGCTGAACGCCGCCGCCCGCACGCTCGCGCCGGGCGGTCGGACCGAGCGGATCGACGTCGGCGCTTCGGCGTGGTGGATCATGCTCGAAGGCGCCACGCCACCCCGCGACATCCCCTTCTACGAGGCCCAGTTGAACATCGAGAAGAAGATCCGCAACGACCGCTACCGGGAGGTCGAGACGGCGTACTTCAACACCCTGCTGCGCCGCTCCAGCGCCACCAGCCTCGAAGAGATGGCGCTGAAACTCACCGAGTTCGCCGACCAGCGCTACTGGGGCGAGGGGCGCGTTTCTCAGCCCGCGGCGGCAACGCCTCCCCCTCAGAACCCCGACCGTGAGGCAGGGGCCTCAACGCCGTGAGCCCGGATCAGACGGAGCCCGCGGGTCTCGAACGCGGCCCGTCGCGCGTCCGGGGCGCGGCGGAGGGCCAGCCGTCGCCTCCTCGGACCGCCCCTTCACGCTGGCGCGTGTGGATGGCCTGGCTCTGGTGGGGCGACCGCGCCGAGGCCTCGCTGGGACGGCGCGGCGAGCGGGCCGCCGCGCGCCATCTCACGCGGCTCGGCTACACGCTGCTGCGACGGAATCTCCGCCTGCACAGCGGCGAAGCCGACCTGCTGATGCGGGACCCCGACGGCGTCACGCTCGTGCTCGTCGAGGTCAAGACGCGCCGAGCCCCGGCCCCCGGGCGGCCCGACCACCCGCCCCCGGAAGCCGGCGTCCACGCCCGCAAACGGGCCAAACTGCTGCAACTGCGCGGGGCCCTTTCCAAAGACAAGCGGTACGGCGGGGCCCCGATCCGCGTCGACGTGGCGGCGGTGGATTGGCCCGCCGACGCACGGGCCGCCCCAACAATCCGGCACTACCGTGATGCGGTGCGGGGCTGAAACCGCCCGCTCGAGCCTCGACCGCGAGAGAGTCGCCCGCTCGCCGAGCAATCCTGGCCTCTGTCCCCCGTTGAGCCCTCGCCATGAACACGCACGCCCGTTATCTCTCCTTTGGCATGGCCCGAGAACTCGTGATGGGCGTGGCCGCCTTCGCGCTGGTGGGGACGCCGCTTCGCGCGGCCGACCCGCGGGCGGCTTCCGATCCACCCGACCCGCTGGCCGGTCCTTCGGTGAAACCGGAAGAGGCCGCCCCGTCCCTGGTGGACCGCACCTTCGCGGGCGAGATGAAGCGGCCCGATGTGCGTCCCGAGGAGGCGGCGTTGCGGAAACTGCAACTCAGCGACGCCGAGCGCGCGGCGACCGACCGCGTGCTGGCCGAGCGGGCCTCGATGCTCGACGGGCTGGTCCGCGAGAACATCGGCCTGCTGCTGAGGCTCCAGGCGGCACGGGCCTCCGGCGACCGGGCCGCTCTCGGGGCGGTGAACAAGGAGCTGCGCGAGGTGCTGCGCCCGCTGGCGGCCAAGGGTCGCCTGCAGGAGCAGATCCGCTCGGCTCTCGAACCGGAGAACGCCGCGAAGTACGACGGGTTGGTGCGGGGGTACTACCGGGCGATTCTCGCTGAGGGAAAGGGCACGCGCCCGAAGCGCGGCGGGGGTGAGGCCGCGAAGCCGCCCGCCGAGCGCGCGATGCGGGACGAGGAGGCCGAGCGCACTTCGATGGACCAGATGCCCCACGCCGCCCCCCATGACGCCCCCCACGCCGCCCCAGACTCCGCCCCAGACTCCGCCCCCCCTGAGGAGCGACGCGAGCGGGCCCGACTGCTGCTGGAGGTGTTCGGCCAGGAGGTGCGGCGGTCGTACGAGCGGATCGCCGCCGAGGGGCAAAGCCGGCTCGACGAAGTCGCCAAGGCGCTCGACCTCACGCCCGCGCAGGAGGCCAAGGTCCGGGCCTTGGCCGCCGAGTTCGCGCAGAAGTCCCAGTTCAAGCCGACGCAGGCCCAGCGAGCGGAACTGTTCGGGAACGTGCTCCGCGAGCTCACCCCCGAGCAGCGTGTGAGAGCCCTCGAACTGCTGCGGGGCCGGCGCTGAATCACCCCCCTGTCAATCAACCGAGCCGCGGGCGAAAGGCCGCGGTCCTGCCGCGTTGATTGCCCGTCCGCGGCGGCCCGGTGAAGGCCGCGGTCGGGCAGCGGGCCGGGGCGATGGTCCGGACGTGCAGCGCTTGCCACCGCTCCCGCACCGGGCGACACTGGGCCGGGAGGAACCGCGTCTGAGATTGACGCTCCAGTCTTGCCCCCTGGTCTTGCCCCCTAGTCCTGCCCCCCGTTGCCCACGCCGCCCCGCCATCCTTCGCCCACGCACGCCGTCTGGCCGACGGAGGGCACGCTGCCGCTTTCGGCGGCGATCGTGTGCAAGAACGCCGCGGGGACCATCGGGCGGACCATTCGCAGCCTGCGCGGGCTGGCCCGCGAGGTGGTGGTGCTCGACTCGGGCTCGACCGACGGCACGCTGCAACTGCTGCACCGTCTGGGCGTGAACGCCCAGCACCAGAACTGGCTGGGGTACGTCGCGCAAAAGAACTGCGCGCTGCGGATGTGCCGCCAGCCTTGGGTCCTCAGCCTTGACAGCGACGAGTCCCTCGAACCGGACCTGCGGACCAGCATCGCGGCGGCGCTGGGCCGAGGCGAGGGCGACGGCGCGGAGCCCGAGGCGGACGGGTTCGAGATGAACCGCAAGGTGTTCTACAAGGGGGATTGGCTGGAGCACGCGTGGCAGCCCGAGTGGCGTCTGCGCCTGGTGCGGAACGGCGCCGCCGAATGGACCGGGTACGACCCGCACGACGAGCTGGTCCTGCGTTCGCCGGCGGGCCGGCGCCGCAGACTCGAAGGGACCATGCGCCACGACTCGGTCGATTCCATCGCGGAGTTCCTGGCCAAGCAGTGCCGGCACGGAAGCACCGCCGCCCGCGCCCTGCACGCCCGCGGGGTCTCCGGCTCGATGGTTTCGCTGGTGGCTTCTCCGATGGGCGCGTGGCTGAAGCAGATGGTCGGGCGCTCCGCGTGGCGGGACGGGTGGCGCGGCTGGCTGGCCGCCGGCGCGAGCGCCGCGGCGACGTTC
>CAZDYM010000081.1:0-9218 GCA_964509325.1 uncultured Phycisphaeraceae bacterium | reverse complement strand
CCTCAGGCTGCCGACGGCGTCCTCCGCGGCGTCCTCCCGCGCGTCGGCGAAGTCCGCCGGCGGGCTGTTCGCCGGGCCTGCTTCGTGGAACTCGGGCAACCCGGGATCGGCCTCGGATCAGTCGTACCTGCGGCTGTCGACGCGGCCGCTCCACGTGCTGGTGTTTCTGCTGCCGCTGATCCTCTTCTACGAGGCCGCGGCGGCGTTCCACGTGCTCGGCGGGGGCAGCGGACAGGGCGCCTTCGAGGAGACCATCCGCGCCCGGCGCATCCTCGCCGACTTCTTCCGCGTGTTCGACGTGGGCGGCATCTACCTGCCCGGCGTCCTTGTCCTTGTCGTCCTCATGCTGTGGCACGTCCTCACCCGCGACCCGTGGCGCATCCACGGGCGGGTCATCGGGATGATGTTCCTCGAAGCGCTCATCTGGACCCCGCCCGTGCTCGTGCTCGGGCAGGTGCTTTACAAAATGCTCAGCGGCAGCATGGGGGCCAGCCCGCCCATCACCGCCGGGCTTGAGGTGCTGGCGACCGCGGGGTCATCGGCCGTGTCCGCCGTCGGCGCCGAGGGCGGCGCGGACCTGGCCAACCGGTCCCTGATGGCCCGCGCCGCCATCGCCGTCGGCGCGGGACTGTACGAGGAGATGCTCTTCCGGATGGTGGGCATCGCGCTGTTCCACCTCATCCTGGTGGACCTCGTCGGGATGGGATCGAAGAAAGGGACGATCCTCGCGGTGGTGCTGGCGGCGCTCGCCTTCGCGTTCTATCACGACGTCACCGGACCGGGGGGAGAGGGCGGCCTGTCCGCCCACGTGCGCTGGGCCGACGCCGGGTTCTTCGTCTTCGCGGGGGTCTATTTCGGGCTGGTGTACGTCTGGCGCGGGTTCGGCGTGGTGGTCGCGGTCCACACGCTGTACGACCTGGCGGTGCTGGTGTTCCTCAAGCCGCCGCCGGTGGCATGAGCAACAAGCCCCGAAGCCACGTCGCCGACGCCGGAGCGTCACCTGCTTGGGGGCGACGCGCCGGGTCGAACCCCCGCCACGCCTACGATTTGCGGTGCGCACACGGGACCTCAAACGCGGGAACGACGACGGCGCGGGCGTTCCGCCCCGCCTGCGGTACCGAGCCCGGCACCGGCTGACGCACAAGCGCGAGTTCGACGCGGTCTACGCCGGCAAGGCCCGAAAGTCGCCGCCGTCGCCCCCCGGCGCGGCGTTGCCGGCTGGGGCCATCACGGTGTTCGGGCTGCCCAACGGCTTGGACCACTGCCGGCTGGGGCTGAGCGTCGGGCGTCGCGTGGGCGGCGCGGTCGAGCGCAACCGGATCAAGCGCCGCCTCCGCGAGGCGTTCCGCACCGCCCGCCCCGCGTGGGACGCGCCGCCCCACGCGCCGGGGCTTGATCTGGTCGTCAACGTCCGACCCCACCGCCCCTGCGCCACCGCCCAGTACGCCCACATGCTCGGGTGGTGCGTCGCCGAACTCCGCTCCCTGATGGAACGGCGCTCCCGCCGCCGCGGCGAGCCGGACAACGCACACCCCCCGCCAGCCGCCCCGGACCCCGCCCCGTGAGCCCCGCTTCGGCCCCATCTCCCAGCCCGGCCCGGTCCGCGTGGCGCTGGATCAACCTGCCCTTCCTCGTCGTGCTGGGGTTCTACCGGGTGGCCCTCTCGCCCTTGATGGGCGGGCATTGCCGGTTTCATCCCTCATGCAGCGCCTATGCGGTCGACGCGTTCCGCAGCCGGAACCCCTTGGCGGCGTTCTGGCTGACGGCGCGGCGGCTGCTCCGCTGCCACCCTTGGGGCGGCGCAGGATACGACCCCGTGCCGCCCGCGCGCCAACGCTCGACCGAACCGAACCCGCCAAGCGGCGTTGAACCATCTCGCCCCTGATTCAGGCGGACGACCACCAACGAGCATCGACGGCGCCTCGGGCGATGGACACCCCGGCGGCGTGCGCGTCGAGACCTCCCCGCCGGCCGCGGCCATACCCAGCCGCCGTCGCGATTTTCACCGTGTTTTCGCGCCGGTTCATTCAATCCCGAGACGTTGCCGGGCGAAAGTTAGCGTACGCTATCCGCGCCGGACCGATGCACGAGCGACCGGCGTTCGGGAACCCTGTTTCGTGCCCCCGTGCCTTCCCCCAATGACTCGCCTTCCCAAGGAACTCCGCAAGACCCAACTGCTCGACGCCGCCGTCGCGCTCTTCGCGCGGCTTGGGTACCAGGCCACCACCACCTCGGAACTGGCCAAGGCGGCGGGCGTCACCGAGCCCATCATCTACCGGCACTTCAAGAACAAGAAAGACCTGTTCATCGCGGTGATCGACCGCGCCGGCGAACTCACCCTCCAGATGTGGGACCGCCAACTCCGCAGCTCGCAGGGCCCCGCCCAGCGCCTCCGCCGACTCATCGGCGCCAACCCCATGGTCCGCGACCGGGGCCGCGGGGTGTACCGCGTCATCGTCCACGCCACCATGGAGATCGAGGACCCCGAGATCCAGGAGGCGCTGCGCCGGCACATCGTCACGCTCCACGAGTTCGTGACCAACGAGGTGCGCCGAACCCAGGACTCCGGCGCCGTCTCCAAGGCCTTCAGCCCCGAGATCACCGCCTGGACCCTGCTGCACCTGGGGCTGGGCTACGGCATCCTGGCGCCGCTCAACATCCCCGGGCACGCCGAGGACGACCGCGGGGTGCGGGTGCGCGACGTGGTGACGCGGCTGATGCTGGGGCCGAAGGCGACCGAGCAGCCCGAGGCGGGCGCCGCGGTCGGGCGTGGGGATGGGGATCAGCCGCCGGGGTGAGACTACCCTCGTGCTTCATGACGCCAACCGCCAACCCCAGCACGCCCCCCACCCCCCCGACGCGCGTCCTCACCGGCGACACGCCCACCGGCCGCCTGCACCTCGGGCACTACGTCGGCAGCATCGAGAACCGCCTGGCCCTGCAGGAGAAGCACGAGTGCTTCTTCCTCATCGCCAACATGCACGCCTTCACCACCCGGGCCGAGAAGCCCGACGACATCCGCGCCGACACCATCGAGATCGTCAAGGACTGGCTCGCCGCCGGCATCGACCCGCGCCGCTCCGCCATCTTCCTCCAGACCGAAGTCCCCGCCATCGCCGAGCTCACCTGGTTCTTCTCGATGCTCATCCCCTTCAACAAGGTGATGCGCAACCCCACCCTCAAAACCGAGATCGACACCAAGGGCCTCGGCGACACCTACCCCTTCGGCTTCCCTATGTACGCCGTGGGCCAGTGCGCCGACATCCTCGCCTTCCGACCGACCTATGTCCCCGTCGGAGAAGACCAGGTCGCCCACATCGAGATGTGCCGCGATGTCGCCCTGAAGTTCAACCAGCTCTACTGCGGCGTGGGCAACCGCGTCGAACCCAAGGACCACCCGGCGGCGGGCGGCGTGTTCCCGATTCCCGAGGCGAAAGTCGGCCGCGTCGGACGCCTCCCCGGCATCGACGGCAAGAACAAAATGTCCAAGAGCCTGGGCAACGCCATCTTCCTCTCCGACCCCGCCAAGGAAGTCGAGAAGAAGATCGGCAGGATCACCACCGGGCGGCAGTCGCTCACCGAAAAGGGCGACATCACCAACACGCTGTTCGACTTTGTTCGCGCCTTCATCAAGGACCCCGACCGCGTGAAGGAACTCGAACGGCGCTACAGCGAGGGCGACAACATCGGCGACGGGCACGTGAAGAAGGAACTCGCCGAGAACATCAACGCGCTGCTGGAGCCCATGCGGGCACGCCGAGCCGAGTACGAAAAGCCCGGCGGCGACGACGTGGTGATCGACATCATCAAGGCGGGCACCGCGCGGGCCAACGCCGTGGCGGAGCAGACGCTCATGATGGCCAAGCGGGCGATGCGGCTGGGGTTCTGGGAGCGGACGGTGCGATAAGCCGAGCCGCCGAGGCACGTGCCGACGGTCCTTCATGCCGACGCGTGAGAAGGCACCGAAGTCCGCCGGACCGGACTTCGGTGGCCCATCCATCAGCATCCCTCAATCACACCCGCTCACCCACGCCGCCGCCGCAGCGCGGCCGCGGCACCCACCAACGCCAACCCCGCCGCCCCCGGCGTGGGCACCGGGTTGATGTACTGCGCGTCCACGCCGCCCACGATCTGGGTGAAGGTCCAGCTGGACCCCGAACCCACGGCCTTGTACACGCCGATGCTCGTGGTGATCATGTACCCGCCGTCGCCCAGCAGCCACGCGGCGCGGGGGACGGCTTCGCCGAAGATGTTCTTGAGGCCCTGGGTGTCGATGAAGGTGTGCAGCGAGCCGTTGGGGTTGAAGCGGTAGACGCCCTCGACGCCGTTGGCCGCGATGGTCGAGACCGTGATCACCGAGCCGTCGGGCAGCACGTCGACCTGCTGCGGGAAGGTGATCCCGGTGGCGAAGTTGCTCTGGAACACCCCGGCGGTGCTCCAACGCTCCACGTTGTTGGTGGTGCTGTTGGTGATGAGCAGGTCGCCCTGGAAGACGGCGGCGTCGAACAGCGACGCCGAGGTGGTGAGCCCGGGGAAGAACCCGGTGGGGTTGCCGTTGAAGTCGTAGATCGCCACCCCGCGCAGCGAGGTTGTGGTGGGCGAGATGGTGAGGTAGACGCGGCTCCCGTCGGACCCGAACCCGCGCAGGTTGTCGAGCACGCCGCCCGAGGGGTGGGCCGTGACGCTGCCCAGGAAGTTGCGGCCCAGATCGAAGCGATGGATCGCGTCGGCGACCTGGTCCGAGACCCAGATCTGGTTCCCGATCACCCGCGCCTCCTTCGGCGTGGAGAAGGCGAACGGCGCGCCCAGGTCGGTGATCCAGTTCAGGTCGATCACCGAGCCGTCGAACTCGCTGAACAGCATCACGCGGTCGCCCGCGCCGCTGTCCGGGACCATGAGCTGGGCGAGCGACACCGGCGCGGCACCGGCGAGCCCGCAGACGGCGAATGCAACACGGAAGTGCATCGGAATCCTCCTTTGGCGTTGCCCGATCGCGCCGCAGCGGCGACACAGAGCCCGGCGGCGCGGACGTGTTCCTGACTCGAAGGTACACCCGACCCGGGTCAACGCAAGACATTTCTCTCCCAGAAACGCTCGTTGTCGTTCGCAGGATGGAAGGGTGCCATCCCGCGGGTTCGCGGGCCTCCTCGCGGCGAACCCCCGCGTTGAGCACCGCCACGCCGCGTGCGCCGCCCGGCGTGGTTGCCCCTCCGCCCACCCGAATCCCGTACACTCGGAACGCCGGGGGGTTGGGCCGGACGCCGAGAGGCGGGTGGGGCCCGAAAGTCCGCTGGCTTTGCGACCCGCGCGTTCCCACCCGACGGCCCGCGCACGGGCAATCGGAGTCGTTCGCCCCTCTCTTTCTTTCTCGCGGCGCGGGCTTCGGCTCGCGGCCCCGAGCCCACGTCCGAGGCCCAGCCCGGAGACCCCAGGAGCACCCCACATGCCCGCCTACACGACCGCTGACATCCGGAACATCGCCCTCGCGGGCCACGCCGCCTCGGGCAAGACCACCCTTGTCGAGGCGATCCTGCACCGCTTGAAGCTGATCGGGCGGATGGGGACGGTCGAGGAAGGTCAGACGGTGTGCGACTACGAGCCGGAAGAGAAGCACCACAAGCACTCGCTCAACAGCGCCATCGTGAACTTCGACCACGAGGGCAGGCACATCAACCTGATCGACACCCCGGGGTACCCGGACTTCGTCGGCCAGTTCCTCACCGTCATCCCCGCCGTGGAGACCGTCGCGGTCGTGATCGGGGCGGACCGCGGCATCCAGACCAACACGCGCCGGGTTTTCAGGGCCGCCGAGGAGCGCCGCATCCCGCGCTTCATCATCGTCAACAAGATCGACGAGCACGTCGACGCCCTGCCTGGCCTGCTCAAGAGCATCCAGGAGACCTTCGGCGCCGAGTGCCTGCCCGTGAACCTGCCCACCCCCGGCGGCAAGGACGTGATCGACATCTGGGAGCAGACCTCCGGCACGGTGGCGTTCGGCTCGGTCGCCGAGGCCCACCAGAAGATCGTCGAACAGGTCGTCGAGATGGACGACCTGCTGATGAACACCTACCTCGAGCAGGGCGAGAACCTCGAGCCCAAGCAGCTCCACGACGCCTTCGAGAAGGCCCTGCGCGAGGGCCACCTCGTCCCGGTGATGTTCTGCTCCGCCAAGTCCGGGGCGGGCCTCGATGACCTGCTGCACATCATGGCCAACCTGTGCCCGAGCCCCTTCGAGGGCACGCCCGCGCCGTTCCTGGTTCGCCAGGGCGAGGCCGAGGTCGAGTGGCACCCCGCGCTGTACCCCAAGGCCGACCCGGTGGCGCACGTGTTCAAGGTCACCACCGACCAGTTCGTGGGCAAACTCGCGCTGGTCCGCGTCCACCAGGGAACCATCACCCCGGGCCAGTCGCTGTTCATCGGCGACAACAAGAAGCCCGTCCGCGTCGCCCACATCCACAAGGTTTTCGGCAAGGACCACAAGGAAACCGATTCCGCCATCCCCGGCGACATCATCGCCATCGCCAAGATCGACGAGCTCCACTTCGGGGGCGTGCTCCACGGCAGCCACGAACTCGACACCCTCCACTTCCTCGATGTCCCCATGCCCAAGCCCATGTACGGCCTGGCGGTCGGCGCCAAGAGCCGCAACGACGAGGGCAAGATCGGCGACGTCCTGAAGAAGATCGCCGACGAGGACCCCACGTTCAAGGTCGAGCGCAACCAGGCCACCCACGAGACCGTCTGCCGCGCCATGGGCGAACTGCACATGCGCATGGTGCTGGAGAAACTCCACAACCGCTTCAAACTCGACCTCGAGACCAAGCCCCCGAAGATCCCCTACAAGGAGACCATCACCGCCAAAGCCGAGGGGCACCACCGCCACAAAAAGCAGACCGGCGGCGCGGGGCAGTTCGGCGAGGTCTTCCTCCGCGTCGAGCCGCTCCCCGGGTTCTCCGCCGCGGGCACCAGCGTGGGCGACCACCACGAGGAGTTCGAGTTCGTCGACGACACGGTGGGCGGCAGCATCCCCCGCCAGTTCATGCCCGCGGTCGAGAAGGGCGTCCGGATGGTCCTCGAAACGGGCGCCGTGGCGGGGTACCCCATCACCGGGGTCCGCGTGAGCGTCTACGACGGGAAGCACCACCCCGTGGACTCGAAGGAAGTGGCGTTCGTCACCGCCGGCAAGCGCGCCTTCATCGACGCCGTCACCAAGGCCCGGCCCGCCCTGCTCGAACCGTACGTCGACGTCGAGGTGACCTGCCCGGCCAAGAACATCGGCGACATCACCGCCGACTTCTCCTCCAAGCGCGGACAGGTGCTCAGCACCGACATGCTCCCGGGCGACTTCGCCCTCATCCACGCCAAGGTCCCGCTCGCCGAGATGTCCGCCTACTCCGGCCAACTCAAGAGCATCACCGCCGGCCAGGGCAGCTTCGTCATGAACTACAGCCACGACGAGCGAACCCCGCCCGCCGTGCAGGCCGAGATCGTCGCGGCCTACAAGCCGAAGCATGATGAGGATTGAGTGCGATCGTGCCACGGTGCTCGGCGCTGTGCCACGATGCTCGGCGTCCGAGCCAAGCGTCGTGCTGAACGCCGAGGCGATCCTCGACGCTCCTGATTCGGAAGCACGACGAACCAGCGACGCCCCGGCGAGCCGCGCCGGGCCCGCGCCCTTCTCGGCCGAGTGTGGGGCCGCGCGCGAGGTTTAGCGCGTCCCCAACCACCCCACCACGATCACCCACGCCCAGAACGCAACGATGGTCGCCGCCGCAAACGACGCCTTCCGCGTCTTGTGCCGCAGCAGCGCCATCGCCGCCGCGGCGCCCGCGGCACCACCCAACCCGATCAGCAGAAACAGCCGCTTCTCAGGGACCCGCTGGGCCCCACAAGCAGCCGACCGGGCCCGGAACTTATCCCACGCGAAAACGACAAACGTCACGACGCTCATCACCACCAGCCAGCCCAGCGCCGCAATCCCGAACACGTTGAGCATCGGCGGGTAGCCTACCCCTCGCAAGCCTTCCCCGACTCGCCGCGGAGGCGTCACCATGACCACCGAACTCCCAGCCCTGATCGACCGCCTCGCCCGCTTCCCCGCCGCCCTGCGTTCCGCGGCGTCGGTCTTCTCCGCCGACGAAGCCCGCTGGAAGCCCTCGCCCACCGACTGGAGCGTGCTCGAAATCGTCTGCCACGTCGCCGACGAGGAGGAGGAGGACTTCGCCCCCCGGCTCCGCGCCACGCTCGACGCCAAGCCCTGGAGCCAGCTCCACCTCGAAGGCATCGCCGAGCGCCGCGGCTACAACACCCGCGGCCTCGACGCCGAGATCGCCCGGTTCGAGAACGCCCGCGCCGACAGCGTCCGCTGGCTCCGCGCCCTGACGGCCCCCGGCGGCCCCGCCCCGGACCTCACAATCGCCCACAACCACCCGAAGTTCGGCCCCATCCGCGCCGGCGACCTGCTGACCTCCTGGTCCGCCCACGACGCCCTGCACCTCCGCCAGATCGCCAAACGCCTGCACAACCTGGCCTCCCGCGACGCCGGACAACGCGGGTTCAGCGTCCGCTACGCAGGAGAATGGACGGCCTGAGCGCTCGAGCGGGCCGCGCGCCGGGGGGGAACACCCCCGGTTTCCCGGCACTTTTCAGCCCGCAAAGGCCTCCCGGGCCGGGCCCGAGAGCAAGGGCCGCGGCGGCGCCACGAAAAAAACCCAAGAAAAACCGCAAAAAAACGCGCCGGAACGCCGAAACCACTTGTGCCCTTCCACGGGAATCACTACAAATCCCGCAGGAAACGCGGGGTACACGGAGGTGTGCTCCCCCCGCGGCCCATCCCCGGAACCGCCATACAAGGAGAACCCATGGCCAAGTCCACCAAGAAGCCCGCCCCCGCCAAGAAGCCCAAAATCACCGGCGTCGACAAGCCGCGCAGCAAGGGCCAGGTCTTCTCGACCATCGCCGAGCAGACCGAACTGTCCCGCAAGCAGGTCGCCGCCGTCTTCGACGCCATGACCGAGATGCTCAAGATGGACCTGAAGAAGCCCGGCATCTTCCAGGTCCCCGGCCTCATGAAGGTCACCGTCATCCGCAAGCCCGCCACCAAGGCCCGCATGGCCCCCAACCCCTTCAAGCCCGGCGAGATGATGCAGGTCAAGGCCAAGCCCGCCCGCAACGTCGTCAAGGTCCGCGCCCTCAAGGGGCTCAAGGCCCTCGTCTGA
>CAZDYM010000080.1:9142-9247 GCA_964509325.1 uncultured Phycisphaeraceae bacterium | reverse complement strand
GGCATGCCCGTCGCCTTCGACGTGCTGTGCAACGAGATCAAGGGCCTGGGCATGAACATCAGCCTCGAGAAGAAATCCGTCGAGGGCGGCAGTCTGCTCTGAGCC
>CAZDYM010000080.1:0-9101 GCA_964509325.1 uncultured Phycisphaeraceae bacterium | reverse complement strand
CGCACGCATGCGCACACGTCCCTACATCTTCCAGACGCTCTCGTACATCGCGAGCCACCCGCTGAACCGCGGCCGGCGCGCGGGCGCGATCGGGCGGTTCGTGCGCTGGCAGATGGGCAGCCGCCTGCTGGGCCAACCCTGCCTGCTGCCGATGGGCGGGGGCGGGGTGCTGGTGGCCCGGCGCGGCGACTCGGGCGCGACGGGCAACTTCTACTGCGGCCTGCACGAGTACCCCGACATGCTGTTCGTCGCGCACGCCCTCCGGGCTGGCGACCTGTTCCTGGACATCGGGTCCAACGTCGGTTCGTACACCGTCCTCGCGGCCCGCGGTCGCGGGGCGCGGGTCGTGGCGTGCGAGCCGGTCGGAACGACCTTCGACCGCCTGCGCCAGAACGTCGGGGTCAACCTGGTGACCGACCTGGTCGACGCGCGGCGGGTCGCGGTCGGCGAGGCCCGCGGCGTGGTGATGATGACCACCGGGCTGGACACGGTGAACCACGTCACGACCGACGCGCGCGAGGGCGCGGCCGAGCAGGTCGAGGTGACCACGCTCGACGACCTGGCGCCCGCCGGCGAGGCGCGGCTGATCAAGATCGACGTGGAGGGCTTCGAACTCAACGTCCTGCGGGGCGGGCAGCGCGTGCTGGGCGAGCCGGGCCTGCTGGGCGTGGTGATCGAACTCAACGGGTCGGGGGCGCGGTACGGGGTGAAGGACGAGGAGGTCGACCGCGAGTTGCGCCGGCACGGGTTCGTGCCCTGCGACTACGACCCCGCGTCGCGCCGGGTGCGCCGGCTGGAGACGTTCAGCGCCTCGGGGAACACGATCTACGTCCGGGACGGCGCGGCGCTCGCCGACCGGTTGAGGGAATCCAGGCCGATCGACGTCTTCGGGCGGTCGGTGTAACGCAGGGCACGCACCGCGCGCGGCGGGCCGACCGCCGCGACGCGAACGCAGAGGAAGGAAGCACCGCATGTCAGGTTTTGCTGCCGCCGGCGAGAACGTGTACGACCGGATCAACGACTACAGCGCGGTCAAGATCACGCTGGCGTCGCCCAACGACATCCGCTCGTGGTCCTACGGCGAGGTGAAGAAGCCGGAGACGATCAACTACCGCACGTACCGGCCGGAGAAGGACGGCCTGTTCTGCGAGCGGATCTTCGGTCCCGAGCGCGACTACGAGTGCGCCTGCGGCAAGTACAAGGGGACGAAGTACAAGGGCATCATCTGCGACCGCTGCGGCGTGAAGGTGACGCACTCGCGCGTGCGCCGCAAGCGGATGGGGCACATCAACCTCGCCGCGCCGATCGTCCACATCTGGTTCTTCAAGGCCATGCCCAGCCGTCTGGGCAACCTGCTGGCGATGAAGACCAGCGACATGGAGAAGGTGATCTACTTCCAGGACTACGTGGTCGTCGACCCGGGCGACACGGACCTGACGTTCAAGCAGGTGCTGACCGAGGACGAGTATCGCGCCGCGTACGAGAAGTACGGCAACGCCTTCAAGGCCAGCATGGGCGCCGACGCGGTGCGTGAACTGCTGGAGCGGACCGACCTGGACAAACTCGCGGCCGAACTGCGCGAGGACCTGAAGAACACCCGCAGCAAGCAGAAGATCAAGGACCTGGCCAAGCGGCTCAAGATCGTCGAGCAGATCCGCGGGTCGGAGAACGACCCGACGTGGCTGGTGATGGACGTGATCCCGGTGATCCCGCCGGACCTGCGCCCGCTGGTGCTGCTGGAGAGCGGCAACTTCGCGACCAGCGACCTGAACGACCTGTACCGGCGCATCATCAACCGGAACAACCGGCTCAAGAAACTCATGGACCTCAACGCGCCCGAGGTCATCATCCGCAACGAGAAGCGGATGCTGCAGCAGGCGGTGGACGCGCTGTTCGACAACAACCGCTGCCGGCGGCCGGTGCTGGGCTCCTCGAACCGCCCGCTCAAGTCGCTGACGGACATGATCAAGGGCAAGCAGGGCCGCTTCCGCGAGAACCTGCTGGGCAAGCGCGTCGATTACTCGGCCCGCTCGGTCATCGTGGTCGGACCGGAGCTCAAGCTCCACCAGTGCGGCCTGCCCAAGAAGATCGCGCTGGAGCTCTTCCAGCCGTTCATCATCCGGAAACTCAAGGAGCACGGCCTGGCCGACACCATCAAGTCCGCCAAGCGCATGCTCGAGCGGCGCGACCCCGAGGTGTGGGACATCCTTGAAGAGGTCATCTACCAGCACCCCGTGCTGCTCAACCGCGCCCCCACCCTGCACCGCATGGGCATCCAGGCCTTCGAGCCCGTGCTGGTCGAGGGCAACGCCATCAAGATCCACCCGCTGGTGTGCACCGGGTTCAACGCCGACTTCGACGGCGACCAGATGGCCGTCCACCTCCCGCTGAGCATCGAGGCGCAGGCCGAGGCCCACGTGCTGATGCTCTCGACCCACAACATCTTCTCGCCGGCCAACGGCAACCCGATCATCTCCCCCAGCCAGGACATCGTGCTGGGGGTGTACTTCCTCACCGTGATGGAGGAAGAGGCCGAGAAGGACCCGGCCAAGATCAAGCGCTTCAAGGACCGCCAGGAGGCGTTGCTCGCCCACGAGCAGGGCAAGATCGGCATCCACGAGCCCATCCTGGTCCGCCTCGACGGCTTCCAGCAAGTCGTCACCGCTCAGAAGGGTGGCGTGCAGGCCCTGCCCGCCAACAAGCGGCTGGTCACCACCGTCGGACGCATCATCTTCTCCGACATCCTGCCCCCCGGCATGCCGTTCTACAACGTCGCGCTGGGCAAGAAGGGCGCCGCCCGAGTCATCGACGACTCGTACGCCTACTGCGACCGAAAGGCCACCATCGACCTGCTCGACAAGCTGAAGGAGGCCGGGTTCAAGTGGTCCACCCTCGGCGGCATCTCGTTCGGCATCACCGACCTGCGCATCCCCGACGCCAAGCACACCCTCATCGCCGACGCCCAGAAGAAGGTCGACCGCGTCAAGAAGAACTACGACCGCGGCATCATCACCGAGCGTGAGAAGTACAACCAGGTCCTCGACATCTGGGCGCACTGCCGCGAGAGCATCCAGAAGGCCCTCATCGAGTGCCTCAAGTCCGACCGCCGCGGCGCCGACGGGGAGGAGACCTCCATCGACAAGAAGGAGGGCCGCAAGTACCTCAACCCCGTCTACATGATGTCGGACTCGGGGGCCCGCGGCAACGTCTCGCAGCTCCAGCAGGCCGCCGGCATGCGCGGGCTGATGGCCAAGCCCAACGGCGAGATCATCGAGACCCCCATCCGCTCGAACTTCCGCGAAGGCCTCACGGTGCTCGAGTACTTCTCCTCGACGCACGGCGCCCGCAAGGGTCTGGCCGACACCGCGCTCAAGACCGCCGACTCGGGCTACCTCACCCGCAAGCTCTGCGACGTCGCCCAGTCCGTCATCGTCAACGAGCAGGACTGCGGCACCACCCAGGGCGTGGTCAAGACGGCCCTGTACAAGGGCGACGAGGTGGACGTCCCGCTCCGCGACCAGATCAAGGGCCGCGTCGCCGCCACCACCATCATCGACCCGGTGACGGACCAGGTCATCCTGAAGAAGGACCAGATGATCACCGAGGCCGAGGCCCGGCGCGTCGAGGACCTCGGGATCGACTCGGTGCAGGTCCGCAGCCCGCTCACCTGCCAGAGCCCCCGCGGCATCTGCGCGCTGTGCTACGGCATGGACATGTCCACCAGCCGCATGGTCGAGCAGGGGCTCGCCGTCGGCATCATCGCCGCGCAGTCCATCGGCGAGCCGGGAACCCAGCTCACGATGCGCACGTTCCACACCGGCGGCGTGGCGACCAACAAGCTCGTCGAGACCAACATCACCGCCACCCAGTCCGGCAGCGTCCAGCTCCGCGACTGCAACGAGGTCGAGGTCACCAACGAAGAGGGCGTCAAGGTCACCGTGGTGCTGAAGCGCAACG
Organism: uncultured Phycisphaeraceae bacterium; assembly: GCA_964509325.1. Classification (GTDB taxonomy): domain Bacteria; phylum Planctomycetota; class Phycisphaerae; order Phycisphaerales; family UBA1924; genus JAFLCM01. Next base: position 5,144 of record CAZDYM010000080.1, on the reverse strand, counting down.
GCGAGATCGCCGTCATGGACGCCAAGGACCGCGAACTCGAGAAGTACAAGGTCCCCTACGGCGCCGAGGTCCTCGTCAAGCCCGGCGCCCAGGTGAAGCGCGGCGACATGCTGGTCCGCTGGGACCCGCACCGCGTCCCGATCCTGTCCGAGAAGGGCGGCCAGGTCGCCTTCGTCGACATCGAGGTCGGCGAGACCGTCCGCGAGGAGGACGCCGGCCAGGGCAAGAAGGCGCTCGTCGTCGTCGAGCACAAGGGCGAGAAGCACCCGCGCATCAACGTCGTGGACGCCGACGGCAAGATCCTCGACTTCCACCACCTCCCGGCCAAGGCCCGCATCGAGGTCCAGGACGGCCAGGCGGTCGTCGCCGGCCAGATGCTCGCCCGCCAGCCCCGCGGCTCCACCGGCTCGCACGACATCACCGGCGGCCTGCCCCGCGTCACCGAGATCTTCGAGGCCCGCAAGCCCCGCGACCCCGCCGTCATGGCCGAGGTCTCGGGCAAGGTCGAGATCCTCTCCGACAAGCGCAAGGGCAAGATGACCATCCGCGTCATCTCCGACTCCGGCATCGAGAAGGACCACCACGTCCCGCAGGACAAGCACCTGCTGGTGCACTCGGGCGACACCGTGCAGGCCGGCGACCCGCTCATCGACGGCCCGCTGGTTCCGCACGACATCCTGCGGATCAAGGGCGAGGACGCGCTGTACAAGTACATGATCGACGAGGTGCAGAACGTCTACCGCGCCCAGGGCGTGCAGATCAACGACAAGCACATCGAGGTGATCCTGTCGCAGATGGTCCGCAAGGTCCGCATCGAGAACTCGGGCGACACCTCCTACCTGCCGCACGAGGTCGTCGACCGGATCGCCTTCCGCATCACCAACGCCGAGGTGCTGGAGAAGGGCGTCATCACCGAGGCGGGCGACACCGGGTTCGAGCCCGGGCAGCTCGTCTCCAAGGCCGAGATGCGCGAGGCCAACAACAAGGCCGAGGCCGCCGGCAAGCGCCCCGCCAAGGCCCGCAAGGCCCGCCCCGGCACCGGCCGGACCCTGCTTCTGGGCATCACCAAGGCCTCGCTGCAGTCCGAGTCGTTCCTCTCGGGCGCGTCGTTCCAGGAAACCACCAAGGTGCTCACCGAGGCGTCGCTCAAGGGCGCCGTGGACAACCTCATCGGCCTGAAGGAGAACGTGCTGTTGGGCCACCTCATCCCCGCCGGCACGGGCTTCCGCGCGTACCAGAACCAGGGCGTCAAGCTCCTCGCCGAGCCCCCCGCCCCGGACGAACCGGACGACGACGCGCTCCTGACCGAAGCCGCCCAGGCCGCCGAGGCCCTCGGCGCCTCCCGCGACGAATCCACCGCCGCGGCGGTCCAGATCGGCGAGATGTTCATCGGCGAACGCTCGCCCGCGGGGAGTTGATCCCCGTCTGACGGCCCGCCTGGAGCCCCACAGCCCCGTTCCCGCGGGGCTGTTCCGTTTCCCGGCGCGGCTGCCGCCCCGCCGATCCTCGGCCCTCCGTCTCGCGCCCCTGAAACACCCAGCGCCGCCCTCCGAACGATCTTTGCACACAGGATGCCCTATCTCGCCGCCATCCCGGTGTTGATCGCGCTCGCGCTGGTCGGCGTGGGGCTGGTGCTTTGGGGGTTGTGGGACTTCCGGCGGGCCCGCGACGCCGACGGTCCCTTCGGTTCGGACGCGGAGTCTCTGGGCTTTGCCGACACGCTCCGGGTGGTGCCGCTGAAACTGCTCGTGGGGCTCGACCTGCTCGACCTGGGGCTGGACGTGCTCGCCGCGCCGCTGGTGTGGGTGATGCTCGACCGCGCGGGGCTGAAGTCGCTCCGCTCGGTGGCGGCGCTGGAGGCGTTGGTCCCCTTCACCCAGCCGGTGCCGCTGCTCACGCTCTCATGGGCCTTGGTGCGGGCGCATAACCTGGTCCGCTCGCCACGCTCGGTGGGCAAGACCCCGCGTGCCGACGGCGTGGCGGCGGTGGGCAGTTCCGGTTCTTCCGAGCGGCCGCCCCGCAGGCGGGTGGCCAACCTGGCCCGCTGAACGGCGCCGCCGGCGCTGCTTCTTTTTCGCGTCACTCCGTCTCGACGAGCCGCAGCACCTGGTCCGGGTCGTTCAGCACGACGTAGACCGAGCCGTCCGGCCCGCACACGACATCCCTCACTCGCCCGCGACCGTGCAGCAGTTCCTCGCGCTCGGTCACCTTGCCGTCCTCGATCCGCAGCCGGTCGACGTTCATGCCCGACAATCCGCCGGCCAGGAGGTCGCCGCGCCACTTCCCGAACATCGGCCCGCGGGCCACGTCAAGCCCGCACGCGCCGATCGAGGGCGTCCAGTGGAACACGGGCATGGTGATCTTCGGCTTGGCGGCCCCGTCGCCCAGGAGGTCCGGCCACGGGGTCGCGAACGGCGCGTCGTTGTAGTTGATGCCGAAACTCACGAGCGGCCAGCCGTAGTTCGCGCCCTTCTCGATCCGGTTCACTTCGTCCCCGCCGCGCGGCCCGTGCTCGGTGTCCCACAACGCCCCCGCGAGGTCGAACGCGAGCCCCTGCGGGTTGCGGTGGCCGAAGGACCAGATGCTGGGGTACGCGCCCGCGGGCCCGGAAACAAACGGGTTGTCGTCCGGCACCTTCCCGTCGTCCCACAGGCGGTGAACCTTCCCGGTCGGGCGCGTGAGATCCTGAGCGGTTTCCATCCGACCCCGCTCGCCGATCGAGAAGTACACGTAGCGGCGGCCGTCCGGCTGCCTCTCCGAAAAGACGACGCGGCAGCCGAAGTGCAGGTCGCCCGTCGTGAAATGCTCGGGGCGGGCCCGGAAGATCACCTCGTTGTCGGTCCACGACACCACGCCGCCGCGCTCCGCGAGCCTCCCGCGGACGATCGTGGTCATGCCGGCGCTGCGCCCGCCCGCCTCGCCGGGGGTGCGCGACTGTTCCGAATAGGCGAGATACACCCACCCGTTGGCGGCGTGGTCCGGGTGAACCGCGACATCCATCAGCCCGCCCTGCCCGCGGTCTCGGACATCCGGGATTCCGCGCACCGGCGCGGAAAGTCGGGCCCCAGCCCCCCCAGCCCCCCCGGTTCCCCCGGTCCCCCCGGTCCCCCCGCCCCCCCGGGTGCCCCCGGCCCGTCCGGTCGGGTGGACCCGCAGGTCGCCGGAGCGTCCGGTGATGAGCATCCGCGCCGGCTGTCCGGCCTGCTGGGCGGGCAGGAAGTCGACCGACCACGGGACGTCGATCCCGCCGGGGACGACGGTTTCGATCGTGTACTTGTGGTGTCGCGAGACGAACACGCCCGAGCCATCGGGCGTTGGCGACCCCTCTTTCCGTCGGCGGTCGCGCTCCTGCAACTCGCGGAGGTGGACCACGAGGCCCCAGATCTGTTTGTCGGAGAGGGTCTCGCCGAAGCCGGTCATGGCGGTGTCGGGCACGCCGTGCTTGATGGACTCGAAGAACCTGCGGTCGAGGTCGATGGACCGGAGCGGTTCCGTCAGCAGGGTGCGGGTGCCGGCGCCGCCGCCCTGCCCGCGCTCCCCGTGGCACGTCAGACAGTGCTGCTCCCACAGGGAGGTGACGCCCTGCCCCGCGGCGAGAGGCGTTGCCACAAGAACCGAGCCGGCGACCACGAGGAACGGCGCTTTGTTCATGCGGCGATGGTAGAGGCCGGGCCGGTCGGGGCGGGTGATTCGGGTACCATCGTGTCCGCGCGGGCCGAGCCGCCCGCGGGAACGAGGGAAACCCGTCCGGATGAGCGAGCCGACCCATACCCAGACCACCGCCCTCCCGCTGTCGCTCGACATGGTGGCGGGCGTTGAACTGCCCGCGATCACGCTGACGGCCGACAAGCTTCACACCGTCGGACGCTCCTCGACCTGCGAGGTGCAACTCCCGGACAAGGCGGTCTCGCGCAGCCACGCCCAGATCCGCTGCCGCGCGGGCCAGTGGCAGATCGTCGACCTGGGCAGCCGGCACGGGACGTTCCTCAACGGCGTGCGCCTGGAGCCCAACGAGTACACGCCCCTGCGCCACAACGACCTGCTCAGCATCGACCCCTGGACGTTCCGGGCCCGGCTCGGGGCGGGCCGCCCGGCGGCGCACGCGACCACCGACGACATGACGATGGTGACGCAGCGCGTGACCACGATGCAGGTGGCGGACCTCGCGACGCTGGCGCAGCAGCGGTTGGCCCTCCTGATCGACGCCGCGGCGGACACGCAGGAAGCCCCGACGGAGGACGCCCTCGCGACGGTGGTGCTGAACGCGGCCCTCTCCGGGACCGGGTTTTCCCGCGCCGCCATCGTGCGCGCCGAGAACGCCGGCGAACGGGTCAGCGTGGTGGCCTCGATGCCCGTCTCGGCCTCGAAGTTCAGTTTCAGCCGATCGCTGATCCGCGCCGCCAGCGCGGGGGAGATCGTGTCGATGTCGCAGGAGGGCGGCGGGCCCGACGGGCTGGCGCTGAGCATCGTGAGCCTGAACATCGAATCGGCGGTGTGCGCCCCGATCTTCCTCGGCCCCGCCGTCGACGCCTACCTGTACCTCGACGCCCGCGAGGGCGAACGGGCGGCGCATTCCCAATCGGCGGCGTTCTGCCGGGCGCTCTCGCGCATGTACGGGACAGCGCTCGGCAACCTCAAGCGGCTGGAGGTCGAGCGGCTGCGTGGGCAGCTGAAAGCCGAGCTCGAGGCGGCGGGCGTGGCGCAGAGCTTCATCATGCCGACGCCCCGCGGACGGATCGGGCCCTTCGAGTACGCCTTCAAGTCGCGGCCGGGGCGGTTCGCGTCGGGCGACCTGTTCGACATCGTCGAGATGCCGGGCGGGAAGGTGGGGATGTTCCTGGGCGACGTGGCGGGCAAGGGCGCCGCCGCCGCGATCGTGATGGCCATGGCCCAGACCCACCTGCGCGGGCTGCTGACCAACGGCGCCTCGGCGAAGCAGGCGGCCGAGTCCCTCAACCGCTACATCGCCCCGCGCAACCGCGAGGGCCAGTTCATCACGCTCTGGCTCGGGGTGATCGACCCGGCCACTCAGTCCATCGACGTCATCGACGCCGGGCACGGGTACTGGGGGATCCGCCCGGCGGACCGCTCCGCGGCGATCCAGCCGCCCTCCGAGTCTCACCTGGTGGTCGGCATCGAGCCGG
>CAZDYM010000079.1:0-9259 GCA_964509325.1 uncultured Phycisphaeraceae bacterium | reverse complement strand
CTTGACCGCGTTTCCGTTCATGGAACTCTCCTTCTGAGACAACCTTGAAGCCCTTGGCCAGCAGCTTCGGGATCAGCACATCGATCCGCGTACGAATCGCACTCTCGCTTCGACCTAGGCGGCGTGCAGCCTCGCTGACGTTTCCACCGCTCTCCATGATGACCCGGCAGGTTTCACGGCTTGTCTCGTTGTCGATGAAGTCCAGCACGTCCTCCATCGTCCAGAACGACTGCGACAAGCCGACCGTGCGGTTGCGGGCGATCTCCGTCCCTGAGGGATCCGGGTAGACGCCGTCGGTGGCCTTCTGCTTGGCGTCCGAAGGCGGACGCAGCGGCTGGAACTTGCGGACAGCTTTCCTTTCACGGACGGCGAACTTCATGACCGCCCGCTGGATAACCGTGTAGACCAGCGACTTCGGCTTCGCGCCCCGCGCCGGATCCCAGACGGGCGGCTTGGCAATCAGGTGCAGAAGCGCCTGCTGCGCGGCGTCGTCGTGATCGACACCAGGGCGGCAACGCTTCTGGGCCTCCTTGAACGCCACCCGCCGCGCGTAGTCGAGCAGGTCGGGGGTGAGTTCGAGTTCAACGGGTGAGGGGTCCTGCATTCAGACCTCCTCGCCACGCTCAAGCCTCTCGCGGATATCGTCGCACAGCGTGAACGAGATCACCGCCGGAGTGTTCGCACGGGGCGGCACGCGGTGCAGGACGAAGTAACCGTCGTCATCAGGCACCGGCTTCCCGTACTTGTCCGACTCGCGCTCAGCGGCCTGGCGCAGCGCCCGGAGGAAGTCGGCGTAGCGGCACCCGAGTGCCAGGCACAGCGTCACGTATGGAACGAAAATCTGGCACTCCTCGAAATGCCCAGCGGCGGCGTCCACCTCGACCTGCGTCCAGGCGTCCGGCCGCGACGGCGTAACCACTCCCTGCTCGACAAGTGCTTCGAGCAACGCAGGGCGGCAGTCGTAGCCGCGGGACCGCAGGTGGTGCGATGCCGCGGTCGTCGTCATCGGGAACATCCGGTCCCGCTCCTGCTCGGCCGCCTCACAGAACGCGGGATCCGCGCCCGCAAGTGGCTTCATGCGGAGGTCGAAATGCTCGTCGAGGGTCAGTCCGATTTGGGTCACGGTGGTCTCCTTGCCGGGGGGCGTCGGGCGACGGGCCCACCCCCCAAACCCTTATTTCCTGCGCGGGAACCAATTCGCAGCGCTCGTGAAAGAAAAAGAGTCTGCCAGACTTCCTCGGGATGCCACTTCCCTCCGGGGATGGTCACTCCCTGCACGGTGGCGGCGTCCCAGCCAGCTGCTCGCCCGCACCAAGCGTGAACATGCTCGGACTCATATGCTCTGGGCGTGTCAGCAAAGCCGCGCAAGCCAAAGTCCGTTTCCAAGGCCGGGGCAGACGCCCCGCCAGCCGAAGCCGCGATCCCACGCCCCAAGAGAACCAAGGCGGCCCCGCTCGTTGCCGTGGAGTACCCGACGTGCGCGCGCCACGCCAAACCACGGAAGGACGTCCGCCTTCGGCACTATTTCCTTTGCGATGGGTGCTGTGCAGTGTGGACCGAGGAGGCCTTTGCGAACACCAGATCGCTCTATGACGGTGAGGTGGTTGCTGGGATTTGCATGCTCTGCAACGAGAGGAAGCCCAGTGTTCGGTTGCGCACTTGGTTCCTCTGCGACATCTGTCATCGTGTCGCGGGCTCGATCGGAAGGAACCACGTCGCCGAGCAGGCCATACTGGACTTCTGGAAGGGACAAGTCCAATCTCGGTTCCCATTCTTGGAGATCGTCCAGAATGACAAGTCGTCACTTCGCCCGCGGCGAGAAGACACTTCTGTCACGGGCGAGGGGCCCCTGGACTTCCTCATCACCGATTCCAGAACGGGTTCGGTGGTATTCGGCATTGAGAACAAGACTGGCCGTGGCTCGATCCGCGACATGAGCGAGTTCCAGTTGGACAAATCCGACTGTGATTCCATCATCCACCACATGCGGGCACTCTCGATTCCGACCTACGTGATTCATGCGCAGGTGCTGGAGACCTGGGCGCCGCCGACGCTGGGCTTCCGCGCTGTGGGACTGTGGTGGACAGACGTTTATCGAATGACCAGCCACTTCAAGCGCATGAAGGAGCGGTCGGACGAGAAGCGACCGGCGGCGTACTTCTCAAAGAAGGCGTTTCTTCCCGTCGACTCTCTGCCGGATGCACTGTTCGACGGCAATGAGTTGGTGCTAGCACGCACGTTTCGGCAGCGCGGCATCCCCTCCATGTACGTGATTGAGCCCTGACTACGCAGTCAGTTGCGCCCTCACGTCGCCGTTGATTCCGAGTGCGTCAAGAGTCGCCCTCTCGATTTCCGACGGGGGACCTTCCAGGTGACGCGCCACTGCTTTGCCCACGAGAGTGATGGCTTCGAGATTCGGGAATGGCATCGAACGGATCTCGGTCGCATTGACCTGGGTATTGCCGCTGATCGTGCGGAAGTAAATGTCCAGGAGGCGAGAATTCAAGATCGCTGCAATGCCCACGACCTCGTGCTTCGAAAGCGCCCGACTAGAGTGGTACACATAGTTGAGATGATTTTCGAACGCGAGGACGGGCCCCTTGAACTGGCCTGCAAAAACGGGGCTTGCGGTGAGGCGGCGAGCCTCCTCCTTGGCGCTGATGCGCCGGAGCAACACGTAGTTCGAGTTGTCTACTAGCAGTTTCTCTGTGCCTTCGCTAACCGCCAGTGCCACCGGCTTGCCCCTCCGCTCGACCGGCCAAATCGTCTGGAAGGGTCGAACGTTGTGGACGGAAAACAGTGGAGCGCCCGCCGCCTCATCGAACCGAAGGTGTTCCGTCGCCCGAAACGTGACGACCGGCCCAGTTGAGACCTTCAGACCAGTGGTGCCGAATCGGTCGGGCCACGACTCGACCGCCTCGGTCACCATGATTTCGAGGTCTGATGTCGGCAGGCATACGACGTGGTCGCCGTGCGAGTTGTCGATGACCCGCGAAACGGAAAGTGAGCGTGTTGTCCGGGAATTGCCAAAGTCAACGCCGCGACTCGTCGTGAGCCGAACTTCGGGCGATTGGACGCGCCTTCGGAACGCCGAAATCACATTCTCCTGAAGAACCCCGGCCTCTTCGAATGCCTCTCGACGCGACTCGAACAGATGCACCTGCTCGAGTGACGCCACATCAAAGATCTGCTGCCTGAATCGTCTGAAGTAGGGACCGCTGCACCAACTGCGTGGCGTGATCGCAACCATCTGCCCGTCGTCGGCGAGGGCGTTCGCTCCGATCCACATGAAGAGTGCGTAGATGTTCGGCTGGCCATGAACGATCTCGCCAACCAAGCGTGCGTGCTCCGACTCTTTGTTCAGTTTGAAGTATGGCGGATTCATCACCACCACATCGAACTTGCCCGTTCCTTTGAATAGGCCCGATCCATTCGGTTCGCGTCCCAGCGCGCGAACAAAGTCCTCTCTGAGAATGCGGAAGTCGAGAGAATGGCCGCGGGCGTGGAGAATCTCAGCACATGCCGCTGCCGTCTCCGAGAGGCGATCGATGACTCGCCGATCCGTCTCGTAAGCATGGACCTCGACAATCCGCGGCGAACGGAGTGCGGCAACTCGCTCGCAGACCGCCGCGCTCAGGATTCCAACGCCCGCGCCAGGATCTAGCAGCCGAATTCGCCGGGGCAGGGGCCCGAGCATTCCGGCCATGTACCGGGCAATCGATGCCGGCGTGAAGAACTGGCCGAGTTCCTTTCGCACCGGTGCGGTTGTCGTTGCTTCATGCTCCGATTGGAGTTGCTCAGCGCGGTCAGCCGGAGCAAGCCGCGCGACTGCGGGCTTGGGGCATGAAAGGGTGGCGGTCTTGGGCATTACGACAGACAAGGCGGCAACTCCGGGCGGTCAAGGATCCCACGGGCGCGTGGTTTGGTAAGCGTATGGGTACAGGGCCGAAGTTCCCACTGGCCTATCCAGGATTCTGCGAAACCGTATCGCCCTTCGACTCGATCCGTGTGGCAAACCGCCCGCTCTGAGCCGAGAATCCCCAAAGTGCACGGTCGAGGGTTCGCATGTCGGTGCGTGCCTGGGAGGCAATCGACCTGCACACCTGAACGTAGTCAGGCCAAGCCGCCAACCAGTCCTTTGGCTCTTGCTCAATTCCCAGCGACCAAAATGCCCGCACGTCCATCATCGGGTACGCGTCGCGGTGGCACAGGTGGAGTATTGCACTGGCGGTGCGCGGTTGAACGCCTGCCAGAAGCGTCAGTGAACGGATCCGCAGTAGTTCAACCGGAGTGCCGAACGAAAATCGCGTGACCTCCTCGACCGTTTGCTCGTCATTCCGCTGGTGGTGCTTAGACGGTCTCGCGCTCTTCCAACGAGCGAGCGCCAAGAACTGCGCCCTCGTCAGGAACCCCTGAGACTTCGCGATAGCACCAATGGAGATGGGCTCCGAGTCTCCCAGCGGATACGTGTACGCCGCAGCCCAGCGGGCAATTTCATCAAGCGGAAAGCGGAGTCTGAAGGCAGCCATCGTGACGGCCAGTGTACGTGCATGCCTCGACGGCCGTTCGCCCGATTCGAGAGAGGCAACCGGCCGGGAGAATGCTCCACTACCGGGGCTGCACTCCAGAAGATCCCCACGTGAAATGGACGGTCGCCAGACGGGTAAGCAGTGTGGACACCCTCCTCCCCAACTCCGACCAGATCAACCAGACCACCTTCACCCCCTCGCCCACCCACGCCACCGCCGTCACCGTCGACAACCCCGACCGCTTCCAGGTGGGCGACCAGGTCCGCCCCGAAGGCTCGTCGGAGGTCATGTTCGTCACCGCCATCGTCGGCAGCGTCCTCACCGTCGTCCGCGCCTACGGCAACACCCCCCGCGCCACCCTCGCCGACAACATGGTCCTCACCATCCTCGGCAACGCCGCCCTCGAAGGCGACACCCGACCCGCCGCACGCTTCACCAACCGCCTCCGCAAGGGCAACTTCACCCAGATCTTCACCGCCTCCGTCGAGGTCAGCGGCTCGCAGCAGGCCGCCACCAAGGTCGCCGTCGACGACGAGTTCGACTACCAGAAGCAGGAACGACTCCGCGAACTGCTCCGCGACCTCGAGAACTGCGTGATCAACGGCGTCGCCCCCCAGACCAACCCCCAGGGCGACTCCACCACCCGCCGGACCTTCACCGGCATCATCCCCACCATCGTCTCCAACCGCTACTCCCCGGGCGTCAACGGATTCCCCGCCGGCGCCGGCACCCTCCAGAAAGACCTCACCGAGACCATCCTCAACACCGCCATGCGCCTGGTCTGGGACAAAGTCCAACGGCGGGATCGACACCATCCTCGTCGGCGGCGTCCAGAAGCGCCGCATCAACTCCTTCATCACCGGCTCCCGCGGCTACGAGTCCCGCGACACCCGCCTCATCGACAAGGTCAGCGTCTACGAGTCCGACTTCGGCGTGTGCCGCGTCGTCCTCAGCCGCTACGTCCCGCCCGACGCCCTCGTCCTGCTCTCCTCCTCCCGCATCAACGTCCTCCCCCTCGCCGGACGCTCCTTCCACTTCAAGCGCCTCGCCTCAACCGGCGACAGCGACGTCGGCCAGGTCATCGGCGAGTACACCGTCGAGATGAAGAACGAGACCGCCCACGCCGTCGTCACCGGGCTCTCCACCACCTAAGCCGCTCGCGCCCCGGCCCGCAACGCCTCTCTCCTCCCGTGCTCTCCCGCCGGCGCGAAAGCGCCGCGCGGGGGATTCCAGAAACAAGCCCCGGGCGAACGAGCCACGCGCGTCCGGGCCCGCCCTCCCGGCGCCGCGCCCCCATGCCCGCGGGCCCCGACCCGGCCCCCGGCACCCGCCGCCTTCCCCTTGAGGTTCCCATGATCGCCACCGACCGCGACCTTCTCGTCTACGAGCCGCGAATCTTCAACGAACTCGCCGCCGCCGCCCACCGCGTCCTCGACGCCCCCGGTGCCGGCTCCTTCGATTCCGCCGGCACCACCCTCACCGTCACCGGCGCCAAGTTCACCGACTGGAACATCGGCCTCGGCTGGGTCGTCCTCGTCAACGACGCGCCGCTCGAGGTCCTCGCCCGCTGGAACCAAACCGCCCTCTACGTCTCGAAACTCCGTGAGTCCTCCGCCGCCGCCGTGATCGCCGGCGGAACGGGCGCCGGCCACGACGTCCGCGTCGCCACCTTCCGCCCTCAACTCGAAGCCACCCACGAAGCCCTCCTCCGCGCCCTGGGCATCGAGCCCGCCCAGCCCGCCGGCCCGCCCGGGGGGGGCGTCATCACCGAGGCCAGCATCACCAACCCCAGGGCGCTGCTCCGCGCCGAGTGCCTCGGCACGCTCGCGATGCTCTACTCCGCCGCCGCCGTCGCCAGCGGCGAGAACAACATCCACTGGGCCAAGGCCAGCACCTACGCCGACCGCTACGCCGAGGAGCGCCGCCGACTCACCGTCACCATCGACACCAACAACGACACCAAACCCGACGCCGTGCGCCGAATCTCCCCGGCCTGGCTCGCCCGCGCGTGATTGACCCGCCTCGATGCCTCCCCCGGTTCCCGCTCCCCACTGCCCACTCCCGCCTCAATGATCACCCTCTCCCCCGCCAACGTGACCCTCGGCAACGTCGAACTCACCCACGTCGACGCCGTGCTGCTCAGCCGCACCGCCGACCGTCTCGTGGTCGAGCACACCGACCAGGGCCCCCACGTCGGCTTTGTGGACGTCCCCGAGCGCAGGTCCACTTTCACCATCCGCCGGCGTGTCCACGAAGACGAGCCCGCCCCCGCCAAGCCCGGCGACAGCCTCGCCCTCGCCTTCACCACCGCGGAGAGCGCCGCCGCCGGCCGCGCCCGCCGGGTCTCTGCCAACGTGGTCGTCACCTCCGTCATCAACGACCTCGCCTCACGCCGCGCCGCCATCCAGACCATCACCGCCATCGCCTTCAGCACCGACGGCGTCGCCGACCCGGTCACCGAATCACTCGTATCGCCGTAGCGCGTCCGCGCTCCCACTCCGTGCCTCCGTGCCCGAAGACCTCCGTGCCTTCCTGCCATGACGTCCACCTTCAACAACCAGCCCCTCTTCAACTCCGGACCGCACCGCTTCCACGTCCGCGCCGTCGGACGGCTCACCACCGCCCCCCTCCGCGGCTCCAACTTCAACCCCTCCACCCGCGACGACGCCGTCCTCGAACTCGAGATCACCCAGACCGGCCGCCTCATCGCCGCCACCGAGGCCGCCCTCTGGTCCCTCTTCGACACCGCCCGCGCCGTCGCCGAGGGCACCACCCCCGGCACCCTCGTCGATCACTCCGGCAAGTCCTGGCCCGCCATGCGCCTGCTCCGCATCGACCCCATCGGCCCCGTCGACCGAGGCCGCGTCTTCAGCCTCCCCTACACCGCCCGCTACCTCAAGATGTAGCAGGTCACCGAGCCCCAACTGCTTCGCCGTAATCCGACACGCGGCGCGTCGTGCTCGGCCCCCGATCAGAGTTCTCGCTTCTTGCCTTTGATCTTCGTTCTTCGCTTCTCGCTTTGATCTGTGCTCTGTGCTTTGCGCTGCGCTGATTTGCTGATTTGCCATTCCCTGCGTTCCCGCCCCCACTCGCATGCTCGACGAATCCACGCTCACCCCCCTCGCCCCCCTGGTCCAGTTCGGCGTCGCCGGCCTCATGGCCTGGATGTGGACCTCCGAACGCCGCGCTTCCCAGGAACGCGAACGCCAGCTCACCGAGTCCCACGAACGACTCATGGAGCAGCGCACCCAGCTCAGCGCCCTGCTCGACGCCATCACCCAGGCCACCCGCGCCGTCACCGCCCTCGAAGCCTCCCAACGCGCCATCGTCGTCGCCATCCGATCCCTCGGCGTCAGCCCCAAAGCCACCCTCCACAACGCCGACGAAGACAACGATGCCCCTCCCCGCACCCACCACCACGCGGCCTAGCCGGCCACGCGCGCCCCCGCCGCCGCGTCCCGTCCCGGCCCTGAGCGCAGGCACGGGGCCAGCCACAACCCAAGACGCCCCACCGCAGCAACGCGCCCTCGCCCCCTCGCGCCCTCACCCCACGCCCCGCGCGCAAGAACAGCCCCCGCTCATCCCAAGAAGGCGGGGGCCGCGCGGGCGAACCATGGCCCGCGTTCACGACGAGACCCGTGACGATCCGTCCACGAACCTCCGCACCACTCACCGACGCCGACGCAGCGCCGCGCCCGCGCCCAGCATCACCAGGCCCGCCGTCCCGGGCGTCGGCACGCGGTTCAGCGTGATGTTGTCCACCGACACGTCAAAGTCCGTGAACCCGAAGAAGAAGCCCGGGATCAGCGTCGAGATGGCCACGGAGTCCACTCCCGCCAGCACGTCGCGGAACGTCACGCCCGGCGGCAGCCGCGGCTCGAACGTGTTGGGGTCCTCGTCGCCGTACCCGCCCCACCCCGCCGGCAGCACCAGCGAGCTCGTGTCCGCGATCGTCACGCCCCAGGTCGTCCAGTCCATCCCCGACGAGATCACACCCAACTCAAACCACACGCTCACCCAGGGGTACGGCGTGCCCTGCGCCAGCGCCGAGTTGCGGAACTCCACCATCACCGAGCGCGACACCGGCTGGAAGAAAAACTCCACCTGCCGAGCCCTGATGTCCACGCTGAACTCCAGCCCCGCGTCGGTCGTGAAGTCACCGATGAACGCCGGGTTCGTGCTGTTCACAAAGTCGATCCCGAAGTTGTTGAAGATTGTCCGGTACGACGCCGCCGGGTTCCCGTCGGACCCGTCGATGAACGACGAACCGCCCGGGCCCTGCGGCCCCTCCCAACCCTCTTGCCCGTTGTCGAACGTGACCACGGCCCCGTGGGCGGCGGCGCTCACAACCGCACCCGCGACAAGGGCCCCCGCTGCGACGATGCTCTTGCGTTGCATGACGTGCTCCAAACTCAGCCTCGGTCCACCCGCCGCCGCGCCCCGTTTCCGGCACGCAAACCCGACGGGCTTCTTGCTCGTGCGCGCCGGAACACCCGACACGCCTCCGTCTCCACTCCGATTCGAACTCCACTCAACGCCCGACCGCTCCACTCACCAACCCGACCCCAAACCAGCGGCGGGGCGATCCCCCGTCACACCCTGCTCATCCCGTCCGTGCGAACACGCGCTCGTCCCGATCCATCGCACGACCGCTCACCCGAGTTCCACACGCTCACACCTCACCTGCGAATCCGAAGCCGACGCTGCCGAAGTCGGACTCTCGGCGGGGC
>CAZDYM010000078.1:0-9271 GCA_964509325.1 uncultured Phycisphaeraceae bacterium | reverse complement strand
GCTGCGCGGGGTGGCGGTTCGGTGGGAAGTGAGCCCGGGCGGCGCCGAGCGCGCCGCTGGTGAGGAGCATCGGGCCGCGCCCGCGCCGGGGGTGATCGCGACCATCGGGCCGGAGGGTTCGCGGCGCGGCGGGCTGCTGGGGAGTTCGGCGCCGGCGTTCGCGGCGCGGCTGAGGCTGGATGATTTCGTGGTGGGTGAGAGCAACCGCCTGGCGTACAACGCCGCCATCCGGCTGGCCGAGGGTGAGCAGCAGCGGGGGCCGTTCGGCGTGCTGTTCATCCACGGTCCGACGGGGGTGGGCAAGACGCACCTGCTGCAGGGGATCGCGAGGCGGTTCCTGGAGCGCCGCCCCGGGGCGCGGGCCCGCAGCGTGACGTGCGAGCAGTTCGTGAACGAGTACGTCGCGAGCCTGCAGGCCGGGAACATCGAGGGCTTCCGGTCGCGGTACCGCAATCTCGACCTTCTGTGCCTGGACGACGTTCACTTCCTGGGCGGCAAGGAGAAGAGCCAGAGCGAGTTTCTGCACACCTTCGACGCGCTCGATCTTTCGGGCGCGCGGGTGGCGCTGGCGTCGGACGAGCACCCGGGCCGGTTGCAGCGGTTGACGCGTCAGATCACGTCGCGTCTGGTGTCGGGGATGGTGGTGCGGGTGGACCCGCCGGACGAGCAGACACGGCTGGGGCTGGTGAAACTGATCGCGGCGCGGCGGGGGGTGGCGCTCGACGAGGCGGGGATGCGGAGCCTGGCCTCGGTGCGGCGGGCGTCGGTGCGTGAGATCGAGGGGGCGGTGTCGAGCGTCGAGGCGACGGCGCGGCTGCTGGGGCACGACCCGGCGCGGGGTGTCCCGGCGGCGGCGGTGGCGCGGGCGCTGTCGGAGCACGCCGGCGGCGTTCAGGGCGTCCGCAAGCCGGTGCGGATGGCCTCGATCCTCTCGGTGGTGTGCGAGCGTCTGGCGGTCGAGCCCTCGGACGTGCTGGGGCGCGGGAGGCACAAGCGGGTGGTGCTGGCGCGGTCGCTGTGCTCGTGGCTGGCCCGCCAACTCACCACGCACAGTTACCCCGAGATCGCGCGGGCGCTGGGGCGCGACAACCATTCAACGATCGTCACGGCGTGCCAGCGCCTGAAGGCCGCGATGGAGCGCGGTGAATCCTGCTCCGCCGGGCCCGGGGTGGAGCACACGATCGAGACGCTGGTTCAGTCGCTGCGCGCCGAGGTTCTGGCGGCGGGGTGAGCCGGGCGGGGGTCCCGCGCGGAACGTATCATCGCCCGCCGCGTTCGTGCTTCTCGGCGCGGCGTCGGTCTCCCGCGGGCGTGCCGCGCGGGGCCGGAGATCGGACGGCCCCGGTTCCGCGGCGTCGGTGTGTCGGCGATCCATGGCGTACCTCATCCTCCTGCTGGCCATCGGGATCAACGCCTTTCTCGCGATGAGCGAGATCGCGCTGGTTTCCTCTCGGCGCGCGCGGCTTGAGGGGCTGGCCTCGAAGGGCCGCGGGGGGGCCCGGATCGCGCTGCGGCTGATGGAGCACCCGACGCGGTTTCTGTCGGTGATCCAGGCGGGGATCACGCTGGTGGGGATTTTCTCGGGCGCGTTCGGGGAGCGGTCCATCGCCAGCGACATCGCCGAGTGGATCAAGGCGAACCCTTACCTGACCGGCTACGCGGAGGTGATCTCGATCGCGGGCGTGGTGCTGATGATCGGGTTTATGTCGCTGGTGTTCGGCGAGCTGGTGCCCAAGCGGCTGGCGATGTCGAACCCGGAGGGCATCGCGTGCGTGGTGGCCCGTCCGATCTCCTGGCTGAGCGTCGCGGTGGCGCCGCTGGTCAGCCTGCTGGCGTTCTCGACGAACGTTGTCCTCAAGGTGCTGGGGGTCAGCGGGACCAGGCAATCCGCCGTGACCGCGGAAGAGATCCGGGGGGTGATCGCGCAGGGGGCCGAGGAGGGTCTGATCCACGAGAAGGAGCAGGAGCTCGTCGAGCGGGTGTTCCAGCTGGGGGACCTTTCGGTGACCTCGCTGATGGTGCCGCGGACGGAGATCACCTGGCTGCGGATCGATCTGTCGGCGGCGGAGGTGTCGCGTGTGATCGAGGAATCGGCGCGGTCGCACTACCCGATCTTCGAGGGCGAGCTGGAGCACCCCGTGGGGGTGGTGCACGTGAAGGACCTGGCCGCGGCGGCGCTGCGCGGCGGGTTCACGCTGCGGGCCCTGATGGTCCCGCCGCTGTTCATCCCCGAGAGCATGCCGGTGCTGCGCGTGATGGAGGAGTTCTCCAAGCGGCGGACGCACATCGCGTTCGTGCTGGACGAGTACGGGGGGCTGGCGGGGATGATCACCTTCAACGACATCGTGGAGAGCGTGATGGGGCGGGCGGCGGCCCGGCGGGCGGCGGCGACCGAGGACGACCCGCAGGAGACGCGGCGCGACGACGGGTCGCTGCTGCTGGACGGTCTGCTGCCGATCGCGCGGTTGCGGGAGATCATCGGGTCCGAGGAACTCCCCAAGCAGGACGCGGGGTACAAGACCCTCGCGGGGCTGCTGATGACGAACCTGGGGAGGGTGCCTCGGGCGGGCGACAAGTGGTCGTGGGGGCCGCACCACTTCGAGGTGATGGACATGGACGGGCGGCGGGTGGACAAGGTGCTCTACGTGCGCGAGGCGACGGGGGGCGGGTCCGGCGGCGACCCGGCGGCGCCCGGTGCGTCGAAGGGCCCGTAGGGGCGTGCCCGCGGTTACTTGCCGCAGTAGTCGATGACCCGGGCGATCTCGTTGCGCAGTTCGTGGCGGTGCACCACGCGGTCGACGAAGCCCGCCTTGAGCAGGAACTCGGAGGTTTGGAACCCCTCGGGGAGCTCCTGGCGGATGGTCTGCTGGATGACGCGTGGGCCGGCGAACCCGATGAGGGCCTTGGGCTCGGCGAAGATGACGTCGCCCAGCATGGCGAAGGAGGCGGACACGCCGCCGGTGGTGGGATCGGTGAGGACGCTGACGAACAGCCCGCCGGCGTCGGCGTGGCGCGCCAGAGCCGCCGAGGTCTTGGCCATCTGCATCAGCGAGTAGCCGGATTCCTGCATGCGGGCGCCGCCCGAGCACGAGACGATCACCAAGGGAAGGTTCTCTTCGGTGGCGTGCTCGATGGCGCGGGTGAGCTTCTCGCCCACCACGCTGGACAGCGTGCCCATGAAGAAGGTGAGGTCGAGGCAGCCCAGCATCGCCGGGCGGCCCTTGATGAAGCACTTGCCCGTCTGCACGCCCTCGCGCTGCCCGGTGCGTTTCTGCTCCGCGGCGAGGCGGTCCTTGTACGACTTCAGGTCGGTGAAGCCCAAGGGGTCGGTGGTCACGAGCCCGGTGAACATGGGCTCGAACGACCCCTCGTCGGCGAGCTGCTTGACGCGCTCAACCGCCGAGATGCGGAAGTGGTGCGGGCACTCCGGGCAGACGTGCCGGTTGGCCTCCATCTGCTTGCGGTAGATCATCGCCGAGCAGGAAGGGCAGCGCAGCCAGAGGCCTTCGGGGATGCGGACCTGCCGTTCCGCGGTGGAGGCGGGGGCCGCACCGGCGGCGGGGCCCGGGACTTGGACGGGGTTTGTACGGCCTGAGAGTTGGGTCATGGGCCATCGGCAGGATACCAGAGCGCCGCGGGTCGCGTGGGCGCGGTTCCGCGTCGGGAAACCGGTCCGGCGATCGGGCCGACGGTCTCGACTCAGCCTCGACTCGGCGGCTTCTCTCTTGGCCTTGCCTGGACGCACCGCCTCGTGGCGGCGTGAGCGTTCACACCGCCGAGACATCCCCGACACCCGGGGGCGGGAACCGCCCGGCCGTGGATGCCCGCAGTCTGGCCCGCAGCCCGAGGCGGAGCGTCTCGATCTCGACGGCCAGCCGCTTCAGCGCCGCGTCGGGGCCGAGCGCCACCAGTTCGTCGTGGGGGATGGCCCTGCCGTACGCCACGGCGACGCGCTTGCCCCACAGCCTGGGGAACCGCGTCCCGCGCGGGAACGCGTCGTAGCACCCCTCCACGGCGCACGGCACGACCGGGCACTTCGAGCGCTTCATCATGAGCCACACCCCGCGCTGGAACTCGTTCAGTCTCCCGGTGGTGGTGCGTGAGCCCTCGGGAAAGATCAGCACCGCCGCTCCGATGTCGAGCCGGGCCAGGATCTCCCGCACCGCCGTGACGTCCGACGAGCCGTCGAGCCGGATGGGCACGGCCCGCAGCGTCCGGATCAGCCGGCCGAACCACCGCGATTCGAACAGTTCCGCCTTCGCGACGAAGTGCACCGCGCGGAACCGCACGCCGCTCGAGATCAGCGGCGGATCGAGATGGCTCTGGTGGTTCGAGGCGATCAGGCACGCCCCCGAAGCCGGCACGTTGCTTGCGCCGAAGCCGCGGGCGCGGTACAGGGCCGTGAACGCCCAGCCCGCCAGGGTTCGGATGAAGGCGTAGAACGCCGCCGAAACGGGCGATTGTCCGGGGTACGACGCGCTCAAGGGGACCGCACGCCTTCGGGCGACCTCCGCCCGCTCAAGATGCGCTGCGCGGTCACCTCCCATGTTCGGATTTCACCTTTGGGCTTTGGCTTTCCATCCGTGCTGGGTGCGGTCGGCTCGGTGCTCGGTGCGGTGTGCTCGGTGCGGTGTGGTGGGCCGGCGCTTACCCGACCCCCGCCAGCGCCGCCGGCACCCTGGACCGCACCAGTTCCGCGAGCGTGCGCACGACCGCGTCCTGATCCATGTCCGAGGTGTCCAGCCGCTCGGCGTCGTGCGGGCACACCAGCGGCCCCACCTCGCGGGTTGAATCGCGCTGGTCGCGGTCCTCGATTTCCGCGCGGATGGCGATGGCGTCCGCCGGGCGGCCCGCCTCGATCAGTTGCCGAACCCGACGGCGCGTCCGCTCCTCCACGCTGGCCGTCAGGTAGATCTTCACCTCGGCGTCGTGGAAGACCACCGAGCCCTGGTCGCGGCCCTCTGAAACCAGCCGCGGGTGCGCCTCCCCGATCCGGCGCTGCGCCTCGACGAGCACCTCCCGGACCGCCGCCAGTTGCGAGACGGGGCTCACGCGGGCCGAGACGTCGGGGTCTCGGAGGCGGTGCATCACCGATTTTCCGAAGGCGGTGAGGGTCGGGGGGTCGTCACGCCAATCGAACTTCAGGTCGGCGTCACGCAGCAGGCGGGTGACCGCGTGCTCGTCGTTGAGGTTGACGCCGTGATCGATCGCCAGCGCGGTCGCCGCGCGGTACATCGCGCCGGTGTCGAGGAACTCCAGTCCCAGGGCCCGCGCGAGGGCCCGGGCGACGGAGGATTTGCCCGTGCCCGCCGGCCCGTCGATGGTCACGATCAGTCGTCGCATCTCGACCTCGATGGCCCCGTCGTCCGCGCGTTGACCGATCGTCACCACCACCGGCCCTCGGGGAAGCACGCCGCCCGAGCCGACGACCGCGCGGGCGTCCGGGTCGTCGTCAGGACTCGTCGTCCGCGTCATCATCCTCGGCGGG
Organism: uncultured Phycisphaeraceae bacterium; assembly: GCA_964509325.1. GTDB lineage: Bacteria > Planctomycetota > Phycisphaerae > Phycisphaerales > UBA1924 > JAFLCM01. The sequence goes on along the minus strand of CAZDYM010000078.1, from coordinate 3,783 downwards.
CTCCTCGTGGGCCAGGGACTCGAACGACGCCTTGGCGTGGCTGATCGCCTCGCGCGGGTCGCCGCCGCCCCGGTATTCTAGCGAGATCGTCTGATCGAATCCCACGCTTTCCACGGACTGCACGCACGCGTTGAAATCAAACCCCTTCGAGGACCCGTCCGCGCCGAAGCCGAGGAACGAAGCCGACACCACGCTGGCGTAGGGCGTGAGCGCCCGCAGGTAGTCCCTTGCGCCGCCGGTCGCCGACGACGCCGTCTCGAAATCCGGGAACGAGCCCACCCGGAACCCGCCGATCTTGCGGATCAGCGTGGTGAGTTTCTCGGGCGTCTGCGTGGCGCCCGCGGTCGGGGTGAGGAGCAGGTTCAACTCCAGGCGCTCGGCCCGCTGGACCACTTTCTTCACGGCCGCGGCCAACGCTTCCAGAGGCACGCTCGCGCCGGGGTCGCGCACGCCGACCGCCACCGAACTGCACCCCAGGCGGTGCGCCACCTGGAGCACCCGTTGCATGCGCTCGTCCGCCGCCTGGGCCGCCGCGGCGTCCGCGTCTCCGATGCGCTGCGGCTCGGACTCCACCAGCAGCAGGCACGGCGCCGCCGCCTTGTCGGCCCGGTCGCGGAACTGCTCCAACTTCTTGAGGTCCCACCCGGTCAGAAACTCGGTGTGCAGCACCAGCCCGTTCAGACCCAGCTCTTCCTTGGCCAGGGCCGGCAGGTCGGCCAGCGTCAGTCTGGGCTTACTCCCCGAGAGCGCCGCCCGGAAAGACACGTCGGAAAGGGTGAGCAGCATGCCGGTCTCTGGGCTCCGTGCGGGGAACGTTCGTGATCCGGCCTCCCGTCCGAACGATATCCGAACGGGCACCGACCGTCGACGCGCGGAACTGTATCGCCAATCCACCCCCGGCGAAATCAGACATTCTCACCACTCGGGCGTGCTCTCTTCCTCTGCCTTGCCTTCCTTGCCCGCCCCTGGCCCTCGCGGAAAAAAGAGACGGTCCAGCCCCGAAGGGCCAGACCGTCTGGAGGGGAGAAAGACTGATTGAACGAACCCTGGAACGACGCCATCAAGCCATGTGTTCATCGGCGTCCTTCCCCGATTCGCGTCTGTTCTTCGGGGGTTTCATCCGTGCTTCGATGATTATTCCATCTCCAAGATTCGGGGGCAAGCGGACTTTCGCGGGCGCGGTCCGATTTTGCGTTGCCCAAGGCGTGATCGCGGTCTCCGCGAGGGAACCTTGCGTGAAAGCAGCCGCCGCCCTCGGGCCGAACGGCGCCCAGATTCCCCCGCTGCGGGTGGACAATTCCGGTTCCGGGCTCGGCGTCCGTCGGGGCGTTAGCATCCCGCCCCCCGAGTCCCTGTTCCCGAGCACCGTCCGATCCACGACCCGAGGTGAACCCCATGCCCGCGCCCAGCAACTGCAAGTACTCCGACAGTCACGAGTGGCACCGTCTCGAAGGCGACGTGGTGGTCCTCGGCATCACGCAGTTCGCCGTGAACGAACTCACGGACATCACGTACGTGCAGATGAAGCCGGTGGGCACCAAGGTGAACGCCGGGCAGAGCGTGGGCGAGGTCGAGAGCGTGAAGGCCACCAGCGACATCTACTCGGGCGTCACCGGCGAAATCGTGGCGGTCAACACGGCCCTTGGAGACGACCCCTCGGCGGTTAACAGCGATCCCTACGGCAAGGGCTGGCTGGTCAAGATCAAAGCCGTCGACACGGGCATGGCAAACCTCATGGACGCGGCGGCGTACAACGCGAAGTACAAGACCTGATGCCGCTTCGAGCGGCGTCGCCGGGGCCCCGAGCGCGAGATCGGGGCCGCGGCTCGAAGATCACGGACCCAGATGAGCATGACCAGGACGATTCGTCGCGTGGCCCCGGGCCGGCGCTCACGGTTCGGGCGGAGTGCGCGGTGATGCTGCGATGCTCCGCGGTGACCAAGTCCTACACCCTCGGCGACCGGCGGGTGGACGCCCTTCGCGGCGTCGAGCTGCGCATCGACGAGCCCGGTTTCTACGCCGTCATGGGGCCTTCGGGGTGCGGGAAGTCCACCCTGATGCACCTGATCGGCGGGCTGGACGCGCCGGACTCGGGGCGGATCGAAGTGGGCGGGCAGCGGCTGGAATCGATGAGCGAGCGGGAGTTGACGGCGTTCCGACGCACCGGCGTGGGCATCGTGTTCCAGCAGTTCAACCTCATCAGCACCATGTCGGCGCTGGAGAACGTCACCCTCCCGGGGCTGCTCGCGGCGGGAGCGGGCCGGCCGATGGCGGAACTCGAAGCGCGGGGGCGCGAACTGCTCCGTCTGCTCGGGGTCGAGGGGCGTGCCGGGCATCGGCCCGAGGCGTTGTCGGGCGGGGAGCAGCAGCGGGTGGCGATCGCGCGGGCCCTGCTGTTCTCGCCGCCGGTGCTGCTGGCCGACGAACCGACGGGGAATCTGGATTCGAGATCGAGCGAAGCCCTGTGGACGCTGCTGGAGTCGCTGGCGCGTGAGCGTGCGATGACGGTCCTGATGGTGACGCACGAGCCGGCGGCGGCGGCGCACTGCCGCAAGGTCTTCTTCATGCGCGACGGGCGGGTGGTCGAGGAGCTCAACTGTGACGGCATGGACCCGGGCGATCTGGCGGCTCACGCACAACGCCTTGGCCGGGCGGGTGAAGCGCACGCGTCTGCTGGTGCTGGCGGTGGCGGCCTCGGCGGCGCTGCTGACGGCGATCGCCTGCGCCATGGAGTCGCTCAACAAGGGCATTGAACGCGGGGTCGGCGCCGCGATCGGCTCGGCGGACCTCCGCCTCAAGCGGGTCGGCGAGGACCGCTTCGACCTCGCCCTCATGGCCGCGTTCGAGACTCGGCCGGAGGTGAGGGCCGCGGCCCCGCGCGCCCGCGGTGCCGCGGCGGTCCGCAAGGCGGTCCCGGTGGGGACCTTGCCGGAGGCACTCGGTGCCGCGGGCGGCGCCACGCCGCGGGACGGTCGGGGTTCTGTCGCGCAGGTCATGGTCATCGGCATCGACCCGGCCCGCGAGCGCGCGCTGGGCGACCAGACCATCCTCAAGGGCGGACGCGCCGTCGAGCGGGCGGGCGAGGCCCTGCTGGATTCGGTCACGGCGGACGAGTTGGGCGTGATCGTCGGGGACGAACTCGAAGTGGCCTTGGGCGGCGATCGGGTGGTCCGCTGGCGGATCGTGGGGCTGACGCCGGGCTTGCCCTTCAAGCAGGTCAAGCGGCCCGAGGCGACGGTGGCGCTGGAATCGCTGTCGGAACTGACGGGCTTCCCGGACCGCGTGAACGAGGTGCGGCTGGCGCTGCGGGACGCCCGCGACGCCGAGGCGCTAGCGGAGCGCTGGTCCGAGGAACTTCCGCGCGACATGACGGTCGAGGCGACGGCGGGCATCACAGCGGGGATCACAAAGCGGATGCTGGGGGCGCGGCTCGTGTACCTCCTGGTCTCGGTGCTGGGCTTCATCGCCTCGGGGTTCATCGTGCTGACCGGGCTGACGACCAACCTGCTGGAGCGCCAGCGCGAGCTCGCGGTGATGCGGTGCATCGGCGCCTCGGGGGGGCAGCTGTTCGCGTCGCAGATCGGAGTGGGTGCGGCGCTGGGGGTGCTGGGGGCGGCGCTCGGCGTGCCGGCGGGCGTGGGGATGGTGTGGGCCCTGGTCGCCCTCTTCCCCGACCGCTTCGCCGCGGGGTTTCAGGCGCCGGTGTTCGGGCTGACGGTCTCGATGGTCGGGGCGATCCTGGCGGGGATCGGCGGCGCGGTGTGGCCGGCGTGGCGGGCGGCC
>CAZDYM010000077.1:0-9306 GCA_964509325.1 uncultured Phycisphaeraceae bacterium | reverse complement strand
CGCGAGGGCCCGCCCGCACCCGGCCCCTCAGCGCCCCCGCGCCCGCGTGCCTCGGCGCCCTCGCTCTCCGGCCCGTACCGCCAGAGAACCCCCGCCTCGCACAGTTCCATCAGCGCCCGGTCGCACTCGGCCTTGAGCTGTTCCGGCGGCGTGGCGTCGTTCGTGCTGTCGAACGGACGCAGTTGGTACTGGGCGCAGAAACCCTTGAACCACTCGGTGAGGTTGGCTTCCCCGTTGTACGCCGGGGCCTTGTCGGGACGCACCACCTTGACCACGGGGGCCTGGCTGGCGAACTTCAGGTTCACGTCGCAGGCGTCGGCGATGCGCTGGGTGTTCCGCAGCGCCTCCTCCCACCGCTCGCTGCCGCGGAACTCGTCCGCCATCTCGGCGGGGGACTTCACGTAAATCTGCTCCGGGTAGCGCATCCGGTTGGGCTCGGACTTGTTCTTGCCCGTCGAGATGCACACCAGGGTGTCGTGGGCGTCGTGGTCCTCGGCCCTGAGGAAGTGGGCGTCGTTGGTGGCGACCACGGGCAGGCGCAGCTCGTCGGCGAGGCGCACCAGGTGCGGGTTGATGGCGTTCTGCTCCGGCACGTGGCGCTGCAACTCCACGTAGAACCGAGGGAAGCCGTCGGGGTCGCGCCCGAACACCCTCTGGTGCCACCTGGCGACCTCCACGGCCTTGAGGTAGTGCCGCTCGTCGCGGGACTTCTCGAACTCGACGAGGTGGAACGCGAGCTCGGAGCCGAGGTGCCCGTTGATGGCGACGAGGCCCTCGCCGTGCTTCTCGAGCAGGCCGCGGTCGACGCGGGGCTTGTAGTAGAACCCGGTGAGATACGCCTCCGAGCAGAGCACGAGGAGGTTGTGCCATCCGGTGAGGTTGCGGGCCAGCAGGACGAGGTGGTACCCGCCGTCGACCACGCCGGTGTGGGTCCGGTCGCGGCGGTCGCCCGGGGCGACATAGGCCTCGACCCCGAGGATGGGCTTGATGCCGGCGTCCTTGCACGCGGAGGCGAAGGCCATGGCCCCGAAGAGGTTGCCGTGGTCGGTGATGGCGACGGCGTTCATGCCGAGTTCCTTGACGCGCGCGACGAGCTTGTCGACACGGTTCCCGCCGTCGAGCAGCGAGTACTCGGTGTGGAGGTGGAGGTGGACAAAGGGCAGGCCGCCCGAGGCCGGGGCTGCGGGACTGGTGGTCTCCGAAACCTCTGAGCCGACCCCGCTGGTTCCCTTCTTGACCATGATGAAGCGCTCCGCCTGAGAGAACACGCCGCCTCCGACGGCGCTGGGGCGAGGATAGCCGCCGACGCGGGCGGCGCGGGCCACCGACAGGGCGTCCACCGCTGCTCGGCACCTGACCCCAATACGATCGAAGTGATGAGCGCCGAACCGACAACTCCCGACGCCGGCGCCGGCCCCGATGGGGGCAAGGGTGGGTCTGGCGGCGGGTTCGGCTTCCCGCCCCCGGGTGGTTTCGGCCCGGGGTTCGGGTTCAGCGGGAGCCGCGTCGCCTCGGTCTTTGCGACGGTGAGGCGCGCCTCCGCGTCGTGGAGATCGGCCCCCTCGTGGCTGCACCGGGTGCTGGGCACCGCGGTGCTGCTGGTAATCGTCGGGTTGGCCGCGGTGCTCCTGGTCGTCGGGCTCGTGGTCGGGGCGGCGGTGGCGGTGGTCGCGGGGGTGGTGCTGGGGGCCCGGGCGGCGTGGGCGCGGCTGACGGGTGGCAGGCGGCGCGGAGAAACCGGCACGCCGGGGCTCGACGCCATGCGGTCGAATGTCCGCGTCATCGCCCGATCGCCCGGCTCGGAGTGACACAACCACCTTTGATTGATGACCGAAGCGCTCGGGACGACCCAGGTAGGAAGGGCCCGGCCCGGCTACTTCTTCGCCTTGGGCCCGCCCTCGATCTGCAGGCCGGCGATCGCCGTCGCCTTGTCCGGGGCGAAGTGGAACACCTTGTCCAGCCCCGTCAGCAGCATGATCGACCAGACCGAATCACCCACCGACGAGAGCTTGAGTTTGCGGTCGTTCTCGATCAGCAGTTTCCGCAGGCGCAGCAGCTGGGCGATGTTGGACGAGTTCAGGTACGAGACCCCCGAGAGGTTCAGCACGACGTTCGGCAGGCGATCGGCCCGTTCGTCGCGCAGCCGGCCGTAAAGGTCGTTCAGTTCCTCGCTGAACTCCGGCTCGTCGGCCAAGTCGGCGATCACAATGTTGTCGGACCAGTCGGTGGCCATGGGAAGTCCTTCCGTTCGTTCCTCGCCGATGATTCTAGGCGACGGGGCCCGCGAGCGGAACGAACTCCCTCGATTCCGGGCAAATCGCTCCCGGAATCATTCTAGAGTTGGCGGATGCCAGGCCCGTCCCCCGATCAGCCCGACGACCTCGGCGTTTCCGCTGCGGACCCCGTGGGCCGGCCCGCGCGCACCGGGCGGTTCATCGCGCTGGGGCTGGTGCTGCTGTGGCTGGCCGTCGTGGTGGGGCTCTCCGTGGTTCTGGTGCGGCTGAAGCTGGGCGGGGCGGAGGCGCTGCGGGCCCCTGACGCCGGGACGCCGGCCCGCTGATGGGGTCGAAAGACAAGACCGCCCGCGGCGAGGGGCCGCGGGCGGCGGGGGTCGCAGGTCGGCCATGCTTCAACAAACTCGGGGTGCGGTTCCCTCTTACCCACCCGTCGCGTGTGGTCTTGCCCAGACGACAACCGCGGAACGGATCAAGAACGCCCCTGTGCGAACGGCCTGCGAGCAAGCGCCGCCCGGCGCGGTAACGCCGGGGGGCGCGGACAATCCAGCACGGAACCGGCTTCGGGACGCGGTCGTCGCCCCCTGTGCGTTGGAGACTTGACGCATCGGCGAAACCACAGACCCAGGACGCGATCACACGGGTTCCCGCGTCGGCAGAAGGATGCCGACAAGGGCCCGGTGGGCGGCACGGCTCCGCGAATGAGTTGGGCTCCTGTGTCCCCTGTGCCGGGACCAGTGGCCACCTGAAGAATACCCCCGTTTCCGAGCCCCGCAAGGCTGGAGCGGCGGAAAGTGCTGCAATCCAGCCAAGATCACGTGCCCTTTTTATGAATCTGCCGGTTCTCGGGCGGGCGCGGCATCCGTGCCCCGCGAGAACGCGCTTCCCCCGCCCGCCCCCGCCCCCCGCCGCCCCCCCGCCCATCCACTCAGGACCCGGCTTGTCGCTCCCTGTCCTTCGCTCTCCAACCCCGCCCAGGTGAGAGGGGAACGCTGATTCAGGCCCTTGACCAGCGGGACGCCCGTCGCGCGAGGGGGAGGCGGGGACGACGAGGAGTCGGGCCTGAGCCCGGGCTACCGCGGTTTTTCCTCAGGCTTTTCGGACCCGCCCCCGGTCTTGGGCGCCGGTTGGGTGCGCGGCATCGAGCCGGGGCTGAAGGGCTTGGAATCGAGGGCGATGTGGGGCTGCAGAGTCCCCTCGGCGGTGACGCGCTGGACACTGCCCTTGGGCCTGGCCTTCACCGTCTCGCTCCGCCCGCCGGGGATGGGTGAGGGGGCGGGCGGATCGGGGGAGCCCCAGACCACGACGTCGACGGCCTCGGCGTCGGGGGTTTCGAGAACGGCGCAGTCGCCGTCGTTCTTGAAGCCGGTGGGCCTGGACTTGCCCGCCTTGGCGACGAACACCAGGGCGCCGGCGAAGTTGGGGTTGACCGCCGAGGGGGCCGCGGCAGCGGTGCCGACGGGCCCGTTCACCTTGGAATCCTGCCCGTTGAAGACCACGACAACGCCCCCGGGCGGGACCTCGCAGGCGGGGAACACAAACACGAACCCCTTGGCGGCGTTGAGATCGCCGGCGGCGAGGCGGTTGACGATGCGGTAGCCCTTGAGGTTGATGGGCTTGGGATGGGGGTTGAAGAGCTCGACGAACTCGTCGCCGTTGGCCTCGCGGGCCCCGTCGGCGGTGGCGTCACCGGCGGCGCCGGGCGGGACGTCGAACAGGACTTCGGTGATGACGGGGTGCGGGAAGGGGACGGGGCCCGCCCCGGAGCCGTCTCGCGGGCTCGCGGCCAGCGTGCCGGCGGCGGACGAGATCCAGGCCAGCGCGGTCACGCGGCACGGAGCCAGCACGTGGGCGACGCGAGGGAGCTTCATGACAAAAGCATAACCGCTCTCAGGCTTCCCCCCGCCGCCCGCCTCGTGCCCCGCGCCCGCTGCTTCCCGTCTCAGAACGCCAGCTTGCGGAGCGAGAGGTTGTGCTCGGCGAGCTTGGCTTTGACCTCTTCGAGGCTGGTGGCGCCGAAGTTCTTGACGCCCATCAGTTCGGCCTCGGTGCGGGCGGCGAGGTCGCCCAGGGTCGAGATGTTCAGCAGCTGCAGGGCCTTGCGGGCCCGCACGCTCAGGCCCAACTCGGCGACCGAGCGGGACAGCACCACTTCGTTGCCCGAGCCGCGGAGCTTGTCGTAAACCTCCTTGCGGACGCGCCGGTGCTGCTCTTCGAGGCCCTGGCCCAGGCGGAGGTTGCGGGCGGCGAGCATCTGCTTGATCTCGACGAGGGAGGCCTCGCCGAAATTCTTGTAGCCCATGAGCTCGGCCTCGGTGACGCGGAGCAGGTCGCCCAGGGTCCGGATGTTCATCTTCTTGAGGCAGTTGCGGGCCCGGACGGAGAGCTCGAAGTCCGTCACCGGGGTGTCGAGCATGGCGTTGCGCTTGGCGACGTCGCGGTCCGCTTCCTCGTCAAAGTTCATGCCGCGGGAGGCCTGCACGTCCTTCATGAAAAGGCGGGCCCGGACGTGGTTGGGGTTGGTGTCGAGGACCTGCTTGAGGCACTTCTCGGCACGGATGTAGTCCCCGCGGTCCTCGTAGAGCAGGGCGAGATTGATGAGGGCGTTGATGGGCGCGGGCTGGCGCATGGTGCAGCGCTCGTAGAGGGAGATGGCCTCGTCCTCCTCGCCGGCCAGGTCGAGCTCGAAGGCGAGCCGGAACAGCGCGTCGGTGCTGGTGGGGTCGGCGGTGACGGCCTGGCGGTACTCGACGATGGCCTCGCCGCGCTCCCCGGCGGCGCGGAACTTGTCGCCGGCGGCGAGGTGCTTGGCGGCGCGCTGCGGGTCGCTCTTGATGACGGCGGTGTCCGAGCCGGTGCCGATGATCGTGTCGAGGGGGTCGTGGGCCATGGGGCGTGGGTTCCGAGGTGTCGGGTAGGCCGGCTTCGGAGCCGGGTGGTGCGTGCATCACACCGCGCGCCGCGCGGCGCGTCGTCAGAAGGGAGAATGCGTGCTCCCGAGTGGGAACGGATGATAGGGACATCGAGGCGTCGGCTCAAACCCGCGGGTTTGGTTCGCGGTCGGGTCCGCCCACGTTCGCCGTCCCGATGGCCCTCCCTCGCGACGTCTCAATCCCCGTGCGCCTTGGAGTACATCGCCTTGCCGTCCACCTCCAGCAGCTTTTCCAGGTGGCTCCACGGGTGGGCCTTGCCCACCGCGGCTTGCAACTCCGCCACCTCGGCGTCGGTCAGGGTCGCGCCGCCCGCGGGGGTGACATAGCGGCAGCGGTACAGGTCGACCAGGCGGGCGCTGGGGATGGGCCCGGGCCAGACTTTCTGGCCGCGGTTGCTCTTGAACTCAAGACTCAGACGCCCGACCTTCTCGGGCAGCGCGGGCAGCCCGGCGGGTGATTGCACGAAGATGTCCACCCCGCGGACCAGCATCGGGGCGCTCGAACGCGCCGACGGGGCGGGGCCGACGACCGGCGGGCCCTTGCTCCCGCCGTAGAGCGACCCGGGGGCCGCGTGGGCGGCGTCGGCGGGGACGTTCTTGGGGAGGCTGGAGATGACGGCCTTGGTGAACTCCTTGGTCTTGGCGCTGCCGCCCAGGTCGGCGGTGCGGACGCCCTCGATCAACGCGTAGCGCAGGGCCGACTCGACGTGGACGGCGTGGTAGTTGAGGCCCATGTAGTACAGCATCTGCACCGCCGAGAGGAGCAGCGCGGTGGGGTTCGCCAGCCCCTTGCCGGCGATGTCGGGGGCGGAGCCGTGGACCGCCTCGAAGACGGCGGTGCCGTCGCCGATGTTGCCTCCCGGGGCGACGCCCAGGCCGCCCACCAGCCCGGCGCAGAGGTCCGAGGCGATATCCCCGAAGAGGTTGGGGAGCACCAGCACGTCGAACTTCTCGGGCCGGACGACGAGCTGCATGCACAGGTTGTCGATGAGGATGTCGTCGGCCTGGATGTCGGGGTACTGCTGGGCGATCTCGCGGAAGGTGTCGAGGAACAGCCCGTCGGTGAGCTTCATGATGTTCGACTTGTGGACGCAGGTGACGCGCTTGCGCCCGATCGAGCGGGCCATGTTGAACGCGTAGCGGTGGATCGCCTCGCACCCGGGGCGGGTGATGAGCCTCAGGCACTGGCACACGTCGTGGCTCTGCCAGTGCTCGATGCCGGCGTAGGTGTCCTCGATGTTCTCGCGGACGATGATGAGGTCGACGTTGTCGAAGCGTGTCTTGACGCTCGGCAGGCTCTTGCTGGGGCGCACGTTGGCGTACAGCTCGAGGCTCTTGCGGATCGTCACGTTCACCGACTTGTGACCGCCCCCCAGCGGCGTGGTGGTCGGGCCCTTCAGGGCCACGCGGTGGCGCTTGATGGCGTCGATGGTCGAGGCCGGGAGCGTCGAGCCGGTCTTCTCGAAGCACGCCAGCCCCGCTTCGTGTTCCTCGAAGTCCACCGGCACCTGCGCCGCGGCGAAGATCTCCTTCACGCTGGCGGCGATCTCCGGCCCGATCCCGTCCCCCGCAATCAACGCGACGGTGTGACGCTGCATGTCGAAGACTCCTGAAGCCGGGGCTTTCCCGAGGCACGCCGCCGATCCCGTGTCGGCTTCTTCCCGCGCGCCCGTTCGGCCCGGCTGGTGGGGGGGGAGTTTACGGCGCTGCGAGGCGTGCGGCGGCACCTTCCTCCGCCTGCATCCCGAGCACGCGACCGCGGGCGGGTCACTGCTTCGCCGACGATACGGAGAGTTCGCAGTCCCGCCAAAAATGCAACACGCCCCGTCTCCGGGGCGTGAGTCCCGGAGATGCCATCTCCGGGGAGGATGCATGTATTATCGCCTCGTCCTCGTTCCTCGTCAAGCGTATCTGCAGAACGCCAGAAGTTTCTAGGCGAGATTGTTGCCATGCAAGTGCCGTTGACACTGCCGATCTCGACCAAGGGACGAGTTATCGCCTATGTCGACGGGTACAACCTCTACCACGGCTTGCGGTCCGCCGGCCTTCGGAGCGGGTACTGGCTTGATATCCCGGCTCTGGTTCGCAGATTCCTCCCGAACGGTTACGACCTGATCGTCACCAAGTACTTCACAAGCCGAGTGGTGCCTGCCCCGGACGACCCGGGCGCTGTGGGCTCGGCGCAACGACAGACCGAGTACCTCGAAGCGATCCAGTCCTTGCCGGGTCTCACGTTCATTTCAGGCCAGTTCCATCTCAACCAGCGTCGGTGCCGAGCATGCTCGGCGCAGTGGTGGCTCCCAAACGAGAAAATGACGGACGTGAACATCGCGTCGGAGATGCTCACAGACGCCTTCCTCGGTGCCGTCGATGTCGCGCTGCTCATCTCCGCGGATAGCGATCTCTCGGCACCGATCAAGAAGATCCGCGAGCACCTGCCCGACCGTTTGGTGTGGGTCGTATTCCCGCCGTGGCGCGGCTCGGACACGCTCAAAGCACTCGCGCACCAGCGCTTCCGCATCAGGCGTCAAGTGGTGCTGGAATGCCAGCTGCCTGAGGAGGTGGTCGGCACGGACGGATTCCCGCGCCGTCGACCCCCGGAATGGAACGACCCGCCAAGGTCATCTCCAGCACAATCCGACGCGCCGCCTGCTACGCCGCCGTCAAGCGCTGAACGCCCAACATCTCAGTAACACTTCTCTTCGGCTCCCACGCCAAGAGCGTGCGCTCGCCGCCCCACCGCTCCCCCGCATCCAGCATCGGCCCCGGCGACATCGTCCCGATCACCACCGCCTCGGCCTGTTCGACTTCCGCCACGACCTCCACCCCGCACTCCGCCAGCACCCGCTCGACCACCCACAGGTTCTTCCCCGGCTCGACCGTCGCCGCGCGGCGCACGCCCCGCTGCCGCAACGCCGCGCCCAGGTGCAGGCGTGCGGCGTGCAAGCCCGTGAACCGGTCGTACTGCTCCGTGGTCATCTCCGCCCGCGGCTGCGCGTCGAGCGTGTCGTCGAGGTCGCCCAGCCCCAGCGCGTAGCCCTCGACCGCGCGCTCCTTCTCCGCGATGGCCCGGTAGCGGCTCACCACCCGCTGGATCGCCGAGCGCCGCTCCGATTCCGGCGCGTACCGCTGCTCCACCCACGCGTTGTTCCGGACCAACCGGCGCAGGATGGTGTTCATGTCGCGCCCGCCGCGCACCTTGCGGTGCTCCACCCGGAACCCGCGGTCGTGCACCACCCGCCACCCGCCCAGGATCATCCGCGCCGCCAGGTCGTACTCCTCGGCGTAATAGTGGAACGACGGGTCGTAGCCCGCGCCGTTCATCCCCGCCAGGTCGGCGCCGCCCAGCGAGTCATCGAGGAACACCGAGCGCCGGATCGCCACGCCGCAGCCGATGAACACCTCCGGCAGCCCTCCCGACTCGCGCGTGACCCTCACAGAACCGCGGCCGTCAGGCAGCGGATTCCACCCCGTCCCCCTCGCGCCGTCGTGCAAAAGAATCTCCGCCCCCACCGCCCCCACGTCCGTCGCGGCGTTCTCCAGCACCCGCACAAACCCGGCGTCCAGCGGGTGCGAGTCGTCGTCGAGCATGACCAGCCAATCCCCCCGCGCCGCGCGCGCCGCCGCGTTCCGCGAAGCCGCCCCCTCGTTCCGGGCCATCAGCAGGAGTTCGACCACGACGCCGTTCCCGAGGCGCTCCGGCACCGTGGTCACGAACCGCGACGCGTTGTCCGCCACGATGACCTCGGCCCCGCCCGCCCGCTCCAACTCCGCCCGCGGGAGCGCGCCGATCTTCGACAGCGTCACCGCCAACTGCTCGGGCCGGTCTCGGGTTGGGATGATGAAGGAGATCATGGAGCAGGCGTCCGAGCGGTCGTGTGGTCAAGCAGGAGTGTGAAGGTGTGCTGTTCCGCGTGGGGTTCGGCGTCTGGGCTCGGGGTCTTGGTCAGCCTCAGCCCGCCGCGGGATGACTCCGCCGGTTGACCACTGGACCGCGTTCTCGCTCCTTCACACCACCATCCGCTGGCCGCCGGTGCCGTGGCCGCTGGCTGCGGCGGTGGTGACCGCCAGGCGTGCCGAGTCGAGCCGTCGCAGGCCGGCTCGGAGGTCGGCGGCGCTCACCACCACGTTGCCCAGCCG
>CAZDYM010000076.1:0-9339 GCA_964509325.1 uncultured Phycisphaeraceae bacterium | reverse complement strand
TCGAGCATCGGGGCGAGCTCGAAGCGCAGGTCCCAGGATGGTCGGCGGGGGCGGCGCATGGGGAAGGAACTCATCCGAGCCGCGAACGCGAGCCCGGGGCCACGGAGGTCTTGAACGCAAGCGAGGCTCGGAGCGTGGCCCTGAAGTCGCACCCGGGTCCCGAACGGAGACAAGCCGGTCCGATCACTCCTCCAGGTACGTGTACCCCTCCAGCCCATCATCAAAGAACTTCAGCAGGCTCTTGCCCTCCGCCAGCGTCAGCCGACCCTGGCGGGACGCCGCCTCGATGTCCATCCGCATCGCCCGCTTCATGTCGGCGATGTCGTACTGCACGTACGACAGCACTTCTTCGACGGTGTCGCCCTCGATCACCTCTTCGATGTCCCACTGGCCGGCCTCGTCCAGTTTGATGTGGACCGCGTGGGTGTCTCCCAGCAGGTTGTGCAGGTCGCCGAGGATCTCCTGGTACGCCCCCAGCAGGAACACGCCAAGGTAATAGGGCTCGGGGCCGGGGCTTTCGACGGTGCCGCCCGCGCCGTTGGAACCGCCGCCCGCGCCGTTGCCGGTGGTTGGCGCCGGCCCGCCCAGCCCCGGCAGCGTGGGCGGCGCGTCCCGCAGTTCGTGCAGTTCGAGGGCCTTTTTGTCGATCCGCTTGTCGACGAAGTGGTCGATCTTGCCGTCGGAGTCGCAGGTGATGTCGCTGAGGATGCCGCGCCTGGCCGGCTTTTCATTTAGGCGATGGATCGGGATGATCGGGAAGAGTTGCTCGATGGCCCACGAGTCCGGCATGCTCTGGAACAGCGAGAAGTTGCAGAAGTAGATGTCGCTCAGCGCGTCCGGCAGATCGTCCAGTTCGTCCGGCAGTTCGCCGCGCTTCGCCGCCTTTTCGAGCAGCTTGTGCCCGATGGCCCAGAACAGCTGCTCCGCCGCGGCCCGCATCGGCAGGCTCATGTAGCCCAGGCTGAACAGGCTCATCGCCTCGTCCCGCGCCTGCGTGGCGTCGTGGTACGCCTCCATCAGGTTCCGGTCCGTGAGGTTCTGGTACGCCTCCAGAAGGTCCTTCACCGGCTGCGGCACCTCGCTCTCGGCCCGCATCGCCTTCTCGATCGCCGGAAGGTTCGGGTCGGCCTCGAACCGGCTGCTCCCCAGCACGTCCATGATGAGCACGCTCGAGTACGCCACCATCGCCCGCCCCGATTCCGAGATGATCATCGGGTGAGGCACCTTCGCGTCGTCGCACACGCTCTTGATGCGGTGCACCACGTCCGCCGCGTACTCGCTGACCGAGTAGTTGATGCTGCTGCTCCAGGCGCTCTGCGAGCCGTCGTAATCGACGCCCATCCCGCCCCCGATATCGAGCATCGTCAGCCCCGCGCCCAGCCGGTGCAGCTCGGCGTAGATGTGCGTCAGCTCGTTGATCGCGTTCTTCAGCACCCGGATGTCGTACAACTGGCTGCCCACGTGGCAGTGCAGCAGGTTCAGGCAGTCCAGCATGTCGTGGGCCTTCAGATACTCCACCGCCTTCAGCACCTCGCTGACGAACAGGCCGAACTTGCTCCGCGCCCCCGCGGAAGACTCCCACCGCCCCGCCCCGCGGCTTGAGAGCTTCACGCGCAGGCCGATCTTCGGGCGAACCCCGTACTGCTTCGCGTGCTTCACGATCAGCTCGAGCTCGCTGAACTTCTCGACCACCGGGATGATGTTGCGACCGAGCTTGGTGGCGAGGATCACGGTCTCGATGAACTCGGAGTCCTTGAAACCGTTGCAGATGATCGGCATCCCGTTCACGCCCGGGCCGCCCGCCACCGCGCTCAGGCCCAGCACCGCCAGCAGCTCCGGCTTGCTGCCGGCTTCGAGCCCGAACTTCAGTTCCACCGCCAGGTTCGCGATCTGCTCGCACACGTGGCGCTGCTGGTTCACCTTGATCGGGTACACGCACGAGTACCCCCCGCTGTACCCCTGGTCGGACATCGCGTCGTCGAACGCGCGCCGGATCTCCCGCAGCCGGTGCTCCAGCAGGTCGTTGAACCGCAGCAGCACCGGCGTGTGGATCCCGCGCTCCTTCAACCCCTCGACCACCTCGAACAGGTCGATCTGACGCGCCTGGTCCTTGGTCGGCATCACCACCGCGTGCCCGGCGCTGTTCACCCCCACGTACCCCTTGCCCCAGTCCGACACGCCGTAGAGCTGCGCCGATTCGGCGCACGTCCAACGCCCGTGGAGGAACTCATTCTTGCTGATCGAAATCGCCGCCGTGGTCATCGAACGCCGTGCCTCGCTGAAAAGGGCGAAGGCCCGGCGATCCTCCGCGGGTGCGGAGCGCCGGGCCGACTCGGAGCGTGCAGATAGACTGTAGCGTGCAGGCGCTCCCGGAACGCCGGGGTTCGGGCTCCGGGGCTTCGGTTCCGGGGTCTCGGTTTCGCGGCTTTGGTTCCGGGGTCTCGGTTCCGGGGTTCGCCGCGCGAGCGGTCCATCCGAACCCCAGAGCCAGACACCCGACTCCCCCGCCCACCTCGGCCCTTCGCGCACCGTCGGGGCTCGGTTACTCCTTCTTGTCGGCGTACTCCCACACCGTCACCCTCACCCGCTTCACGCCCCACCGCAGAGCCTGCTCGTGCGACGGGTACAGCAGGTCCAGCCGCGCCCCCTTGATCGCACCCCCGCAGTCCAGGACCGGCACCACGTCGTTGGACGCGTACCCCGGAACGCTCACCAGCGAGCCGTACGGCAGCAGCCTCGGGTCCGCCGCCACCAGGTTCATCCCGTTGGTCCACACCGAGTGATTGGTCGCGGTTCGCCCGTCGGCGGAATCGCCGCACGACCTCGCGTCGGGCGAGTACCCCGTCACCGTCATATAAATCGTCTTCTTGGGCCGGATCGGACGCCCATCGAAGTACCGCACCGCCCCCGCCTCGGGCGTGAACGTCCCCAGCCCGAACCCCGGCTTCGAGGGCTCCACGGGTTCCGCCCCCACCGGCAACGCCTCCGATTCATCCACCACGTCCTCGAACACCACCTCCGGGCCGTCCTGATTGGTCGCGGCGACAAAGGGCACCGCCTGCTTCGGGCCCGCCGCTTCCACCGCCGCCAGAAGCGGCCCCACCTGGGCCCGCTTGGCGTTGACGGCGGACCACACCACAAACACCGCCGCCAGCGTGAACACGGAAACTTCCAGGAGCCACTGGGCCGATCGGGCCCGCTTCGCCGCCCGGACCTCGACCGTCGCACGGCGGACCACGGGGGACACCGATGCCGCCCCGGAGTAATCGGGCTTCGGGGCGGCGGCTCGAACGGGGTTTGGGATCGGCGTGATCATGTCTGTGGGCTTGCTCGGGGGTCGGCCGGGCCGGGAATCTCAAAGGGACGGACCGGGCCGGGCCAACTCGACACGTCGAGGGGGACACCGCGGGCCGCTTCACGCGGCGGGCATGGGTCAGGTGTGTCTCGACAGAGAGGGGGGAACGCAGGCCGAGGAGAGAAACTGATCACGGGCTTGCCCGCCCGCTCGGCCGACCCCAACTTGGCATGAACCTGGGTTGAAGCCGGGGCACCAACAGACCATCCCGGCGAGGAACCTTGATGCTCCGAATCGTTCGACAGATCCGACGAGGCCTCCCCCCGAGAACCTACGCCTCTTCGGGGATCATACGGGCGGGTTGAGCGCTTGTCGCATGTTTTGAGCGCAGAACCTGCCGAAGTGGTCGGTTTATTCGGTTTATCGGGTTTGCGGCAGCCCTGAAGCCGCCCTGCGTGCCCGGTCGTCATACCCCAGAATGGTGTGGGAATCGACGATCACCCCTATATATGGGGCTCGTCCCCATCTCGCGCATCGCCTTGCGGACCTCGCGGGAGCAGCGTCGGCGTGATGCCATTGAGGGCCCGGGCGGCCGACGCGAGCCTTTTAAAAAGTTTCGGTTCGAGTTCACCGGGACCGACAGAGGCGGCGGAGGCGGTGCCCGCCGCCACGCCCCACCGGACGAGTTGGTCGAGGTTGCCCGGGTTCCTGGACCAGGAAAGCAGCATGCCCGCGGTGACGGCGTCGCCGCAGCCCACGTCGTCGAGCGCCCGGTGGGGTTCGGGCAGGGTCACTTTGGCGAGAATCTGCAAGGCCCCCGGCGCGGCGAGGGTCAACCCGGCCGGTCCGAGGGTCACCGCGAGGAGCCGGGCCCGTTGGGTGGCGGTCTCGGGCACCTCTTCGAGTTCGGCGTGATTGAACTTGCCGAGCCAGATGGGGCGTGCCAGCCCTGCGAGGCCCGCTTCGCCCCGGGCGTCCACCAGGATCTCGGCCCCCGCCCGGAGCGCGGCATCCAGCAGCGATCCGAACGCCGAGGCCGAAGCCCCCGGCGGGAGCGAACCGCAGAACGCCACCAGCACGCCGGGTTTCTCAGGGGTGATCCGTCGGAGCAGTTCGTCGCGGACCCGGTCGAGATCGGCGTCGGCGGCGTCGAGTTCGAGCGTCCCGGAGGGGCCGGGCTCGGGGCGATGGTCGGATACGGCAACGCCGCGGCCCATGGTTCGGGTCACCCTCCGGCGGACCCGCCCGCGGACCGGGACGGGGACAAAGCCGATCCCGCCCGGCCCGAGGTCAGACAGTTGACCCTCGAAAAAGGGCCGGTCCTCGTCCGGGCAGAGCGCCACCGCAGTCGACGGCGCGCCGAGCCGCGACAGGGCACGAGAAGCGTTCACTCCCTTGCCGGCGGCGAAGAGCCGGCCCTCCGCGGGCAGCCCGTCGCCGATGACGCGGTCGATGCTCGGGTTCAGCGTGACGGTGAGGATGGGCATGGGGAGTTGGCGAAGCGGCGGGGCGGTCGGGCGCCTCCCTCTCTGCTGCCTTCCCCCGCGCCTCCGCGGTGAGTCCTTACGAGGGGTCGTCGGGGGCGATGCGCGTGATGATCCGTGCGCCGATCGCGTCGCCCATCACGTTCACGACCGTGCGGCACATGTCCAAGATGCGGTCGACGCCGATGATGATGCCGATGGTCCACAGCGGGAGCTGCGGCGCGTCGGGCCCGCCGGTGGCGCGGAGGCTGCTGTTGACCGCGCCGATGACAATCGCCATGGTGACCAGCCCGGCGCCGGGGATGCCGGCGGCGCCGATGGCGGCGAGCGTCGCCGTGACCAGGATGATGAACTGCTGGTCCAGCCCGAGGTTGAAGGCGGGGTTGTCGGTGGCGAACATCTGGAACAGGAAACTCACCGCGACGGCCTCGTAGAGCGCCGTCCCGTTCATGTTCACGGTGGCGCCCAGCGGCACGCTGAAACTGACGGCTTTCTTTGAGCACCCGTTGCGTTGGCACTCTTCGATGGTCACGGGCAGGGTGGCGTTGCTGCTGCTGGTGCTGAACGCCGTGACGATCACCCGGCGCATGTCCCACAGGAACTTGTACGGGTTGCACCTCCCCAGCACGGCCAGAACGATCGGCAGCACCACCGCCAGGTGGATCAGGAGCCCCAGCGCGACCACCAGCATGTACTTTGCCAAGGGGCCCAGCAGCTGTGAGAGGCCCACCTCGCCCACCCGCGCCGCGACCAGGCACAGGATGCCGACGGGCGCCAGCCAGATGACCCACATCACGATCGTCATCAGCGCGGCGCTCGCGCCCTCCATCACGTCGATCACCGGGCGCCCTTTGGGCCCCGCCAGCACCAGCGCCAGCCCGGCGACGACCGCGAACACGATGACGCCCAGCGTGTTGCCGTCCACGGCGGCCTTGAGGATGTTGTTGGGGATGATGTCGTAGAGCAGCGCGACGAACGAGCCGCCCACGGTGGCGGGGGCCGCGCTGACTTTCGACTCGATCCCTTCGGTCTTGAACGCCTGCTGGCCGCTGCCGCTGAGGCTCTCGCTGCTGACGCCCGCGCCGGGCTGGAAGAAGTGAACGAGGGCCAGCCCGAGAACGACCGCCATGAGCGTCGTGGCGAGGTAGTACGAAAGCGTGGCCCCGCCGATCAGCCCGAGGCGGCGCGGGTTGCCGATGCTGGTCACGCCGCAGAGAACCGACACGAACACCAAGGGGATGACCAGGGCGCGGAGGGGTCGGATGAACAGAAGGTCGCCGACGGTGCGCCAGGGCTCGGCGGCGGCGGCCAGCTGCTTCTGCATCGCGCCCGGCGCCGACACCTCCTCGGCGGCCCGCTGCGCCGCCTGGTCGCCCGGGTTGGCGCCGGCGTGGGCCCGCAGCGACATCAGATCGCTGGCCGGGTTGTTCGGATCGAACTTCGCGGCGATCGGTTTGTGCAGCAGAAACTGACCGATCAGCACGCCCGCGACCAACGCGAGGAGAATCAGCAGGGTGAGGACGTTCTCCTTCTTCATGCGGGGAAGGTAACACAGGGCGGAGGCGGGGGGGCTGCTTGGCCCACGGGGCATGCGCGCGACCGGGCGGCCAGCGGGGTGCGCGTGACGCGGAGGTCCGGCACGCCCAACCCCGACCGTCAACGAGGGGACTTCGCGCCTGCTGGCTCGCTCCGAGCCGGCACCGGGTTCTCGGGCGTCCGGCGGAGCATCAATCGGTGGACCGTCCGGGGGGCCGTGGGGACCGCCGGACCGGGGTGGTGTGTTCCGAGCCTGCCCCGCGGGCCCGTTGACCTTGCCCGAGATTGGACCGGATTCCGCCCTCGACACAACGCCGGCCCGTGGTACGGTCCGCGGATGCGCCACGCCACCGTTGTTCTGACCTCCGTGCTGCTCGCCGCCCCTTCGGCCCTGGGCACGGTGTACGGCCCCGGCGTCGGGGGCACGATCCCCGACAACGAGTTGGTCGGGTTTCTCTCGCCCATCGTCGTGCCGCACGCCTTCCCGGTGCAGTCCGTCAAGGTCACCATCCACGGGCTGGTGCACGGGTACTCGAGCGACCTGCTCATCACGCTGACCCACTCGGGCGTGAGTTCGCCGACCAACCTGCTGGTGAACCTGCGCAACGGGAGCAGCGCGGACTTCAACGGGACGTACAGCTTCGCGGATACCGGGGCGGTGTTGTGGAACGCCGCGGCGGGGCTGTCGGGCCTTCAGGTGATCCCGCCCGGGACGTACCAGGCCGCGGGCAGCGGGGGGGTGACGATCTCGTTGGACGCGAAGTACTTCGGCGAGAACGCGCAGGGCTCGTGGGCGCTGCGGATCGCCGACCAGTCGTTCCTCGTCGCCGGCTCGTTCCAGAGCTGGACCCTCGAACTGGGCGGCGGCCCGGTCGTCCCCCCGCCCTGCCCGCCCGATCTCAACGGCGACGGCGTGGTGAACGTGCAGGACCTGACGATCTTCCTCGCGGCGTTCGGGACGGCGTGCCCGTAGCACGCCGAACCGCGGCGCGACACGCCCGGCACGCGGCGCGGTATCTTCCGGTCATGCTCTACGTCGGCATCGACGAAGCCGGCTACGGCCCGTTGCTCGGCCCCTTGTGTGTCGGGTGCTGCGTGCTCCGGCTGGACGGCTGGCGCGAGGGCGATCCTTCGCCCGACGTGTGGAAGATGCTCCGCCCGGTCGTCACACGCGAGCCCTCCAACCGGAAGGCCCGAGGGGGGGCGACCAGGATCGCCGTGAATGACTCGAAGAAACTGAAAGGCTCGAACAGCCTCAAGACGCGGCACCCGTTGATGCACCTGGAGCGCGGGGTGCTGGTGTTCGCGGCGCTGGCGGCGGAGGGCGCCGGGGCGGGCCAGCGCGTCAGCGCGACGGGGGGGGAGTCGGGGTGGGAGTCGGGGGGCGAGACGGGGGGCGAGACGGGCGGCGACGGCGTCGGTGATCTCGCCGACGACGCCCGGCTTTTCGCGCGATTGGGTGTTCGGCTGGAGGAGCCGTGGTACGGCGGAGCGCCGGTGGCCCTGCCGCTTTCGACCACGACCGATCACTTGAGGCTGATGCGTGTGCAGTTGGCGTCGGCGTGCGCGGCGGCGGGCGTGCGCGTGATCGAACTGCGGGCCCACGCGATGAGCGAGACGGTGTTCAACCAGCGGCTGCGCGAAGCGAGGGAAGCGCCCGATCAGGCCGTCGCTGATGCCGTGCCCGAGGCTCGCCCCGGGGGGCAACGTTCCAAGGCGGCGGTCAGTTTCGGGGTGATCGCCGGGTTCCTGCGCCGGGTGTGGAAAAGCGCGGCATGCGTGGTGGGGACTGATCCAGCGGAGGCCCGCGCTCAACCCGTGCCGCGCGTGGTGGTTGACCGCCAGGGGGGCCGCGCCGCGTACGCCGGGGTGCTCAACCGTGCCTTTCCCGATGCGCTGGTGAACACGCTGGGCGAGAGCCCGACCAGGAGCGCGTACGAACTCCGCGGCATCGGCGAGGCCGAGGGCCGGGCCATGCGCGTCACCTTCCAGACCGAGGCGGAGGAAGCCCATTTCCCCGTCGCGCTGGCGTCGATGACCGCCAAACTGGTGCGTGAACTGGCGATGCACCGGTTCAACCGCGCCTGGTGCGCCCGCGTCAGCGAACTCAAGCCCACCGCCGGCTACGCGCTCGACGGGGAGCGCTGGCTGAACGATGTTCGTGCCCATGTTTCGGCGCAGGAGCTCGCGGCGCTGCGGAGGCTGGCCTAATGAGGGCGAGTTCAACGAAGCCGCAGGGTCAGCGACGGGCCGCCTGCGCCGCCTTCGCCGCCCCGAACGCCGTTTGGCCCGGAGGCCCTGCGCGCGTAGGCTCGGGGTTGGTTCTGAGGGCCCGTTGCGCATGACCACGCCGCTCGATCTCCGCATGCTCCGCCGCGCCGCGCTGGCCGGCTGGCGCGGCATGGGGCGCGTCGAGCCCAACCCGATGGTCGGGTGCGTCATCGGCACGGTGCGCGGGGAGGTGCTTGGCGTCGGGTGGCACCGGGTGTTCGGCGGGCCGCACGCCGAGGTCGAGGCCATCGCCGACTGCCGGCGCCGCGGCAACCCCACCCACGGCGCCACCGCGTGGGTCACGCTCGAACCGTGCAACCACTTCGGAAAGACGCCGCCCTGCACCGACGCGCTGCTGAAGGCCGGGATCGCAAGGGTGGTCTTCGCGCGGCGTGGTCCCAACAAGCCGGCCTCGGGCGGGGCGGAGCGCCTTCGCGCCGCCGGCGTCGAGTGCGTCGAACTGCACGGGTGTGAACTCGCGCGCCGGCTCTCGGACCCCTTCATCAAGCGGCTCCACACCGGCCTGCCGTGGGTCATCGCCAAGTGGGCCCAGACGCTCGACGGCAAGGTCGCCACCCGCACCGGAGATTCCAAATGGATCTCGAGCGAGTCCTCCCGCGCGATGGTCCACCGGCTGCGCGGCAGGGTCGACGCCGTGCTGACGGGCATCGGCACCGTCCGCGCCGACAACCCGCGGCTGAACCCGCGCCCGACGCGCGGCACCGCGAAACCGCGCCGCACGCCCCGGCGCTG
>CAZDYM010000075.1:0-9433 GCA_964509325.1 uncultured Phycisphaeraceae bacterium | reverse complement strand
ACGCCGAACGGGCAAACCCGTTCAGGCGCGACGGCGGCGGAGGGCGGCGACGCCGGCGAGGCCGAGCAGGCTGGCGGCGCCGGGGGTCGGGGCGATGAGGAAGGAGGAGTAGATGGTGGTGGAAGCGCCCGGGGCGAGGCCGGTGATGTCCCACTGGAAGGCGCCGGCGCCGTCGCCGGGGCCGAAGGTGGCGGTGTTGTTGAGGTTGGTCAGACCCCCGCCGGTGAGCAGGCCGCGGATGGTGCTCGAGGAACCGACCTGGTAGCGGCTGGCGCCGAAGCCCTGGGCCTTGGCGAAGAAGCCCGTGACGCTGTCGGTGGCGGTGTACTCGACGGCCGAGGTGTTGTTGACGACGTAGGTGTCGCTGCCGAAGGTGCCGGAGACGTCGAAGTCGTGCCCGTTGAACAGCGACCAGTTGGTCGGGCCGGTGTTGGTGCTGGCGGCGGTGAAGACCATCGTGGCGTCCAGCTTGGCGTGGCCGGGGACGGCGCCGTCGGTGATGACCATGGTCAGCACGGCGGAGAAGCGGCTCTGGCCGACGGGGCCCGGACCGTTGTTCGACCAGGTGAAGGTCACGGTGTTGCCGGCGGCGGAAACAACCGGCGACTCGAGGAACGAGAAGCCGCGGATGCCGGTGCTCCCGCTGCTCAGGGCGCGGTACGACCAGTTGTAATAGAACAGATGGTCGGTGGAGGTGCCGCCCTCGGGGCGGAAGTCCGCGGTCTGGCTGATGTTGTCGCCGAAGTTCGGGGTGACGGACGAGGTCATCACGGCGTTGCCGTCGGTGATGGTGAACGCACCGAAGGCGGCCGACGAGGCGGCCGCGAGGGCCAGGGCGGACAGGGCGAAGGTCTTCATGTTTCTTTCCTCTCAGGTCGAACAACCCGCCGACCGGTCCCGCGCGGACGCGCCGGGCCCCGATCTCTCCCTCGCCGCACGCTCGTCCTCCGGCGCGCGGCGTTGACCAGCACGACCGCGGCCAGCGGGGATGCGGGCGGTCGTCTGCGGCCTTGTTTGAGGATGAAGCGAACCCACGCCGCAACCAGGGGGCGGAGGGTCAGCGGTCATCACGGCGACGATGTGGAGTTGACGTGTTCCTCAACCTCGCCGAGCCCAACGTACGTGCCCCGTCGTTGGGTGTTCAGAATGTACCAGTTTTCGGGGCTTCGTCAAGATGTCTCGGCTCCGTTTTGAGTATTTTTTCGGAGCCATCTCCGCTGATTGATCATGTAATCCATTTCATCGCCGCTCAATGTTCTGTTATCTATCGATTACACAGAAGAATATTCAGAGTTTGGCACCTTGGCCGTTTGACCGAATGAACGAAGGCTGACAGTCGCACAATCCAAACACATTCCTGACGAAACGCTCGCCTTTCCCGGGTTGACCCGGTACCCTCACCGCTGCCATGGCCGAGACCGTCTGGATCAACGGGAGATTCGTCGATCGCGCCGCCGCCAGCGTCTCGGCGTTTGACTCGGCGTTCCAGCACGGCGTGGGGCTGTTCGAGACCATGCTCGCCACGCAGGGGCGCGTGTTCCGGCTGGAGCGCCACATGGCGCGGCTGGCCCGCTCCGCCGCCGAACTCGGCCTCAACCGCTCGCTCAAGTCCGCTCTGCTGGCCGAGTTGGTGGAGGACGTCGTGTCCCATTCGCATCTGGCGGAGGGCACGGCGCGGGCGCGGGTGCGCGTCACGCTGACAGCGGGCGATCTCAGCCTGCTCCGCCCCGTGCCGGCGCGGAGCACCCACGAGGCCGACGGGGCATCACAGCGCCCCGCGGCGGGCTCGCCCCCGCCGACCATCCCCGCCGACCCGCCAAACCCGACGCTGATGATCGTCGCCTCACCGGCCACCGCGTACCCCGCCGAGATGTTCACGCGCGGGGTGGGCGTGGTCGTGCCCGACGCCCGCGCCTCGCGTCACGACCCCGGCGCTGGGCACAAGACCGTCAACTACTGGTGGCGGCTGCAAGCGCTCCGAGAGGCCGCCGCCGTCGGCATGGGCGAGTGCCTGGTGCTGAGCGACACGAACCACGTGTGCGGCGGGGCGGTGAGCAACGTGTTCCTGGTGAAGGGCGGGGTGCTGTCCACGCCGGTGGCGCGCGGCGAAGAGGCCGGGAACGCCCCCCGAAGCCCGGTGTTGCCGGGCGTGACGCGCGGGGCGGTCTTCGACCTCGCGGGCGAGGCGGGGCTGAGCGTCGAGCGGCGCGTGATCGACATCAACCAGGTGCTCGAAGCCGACGAGGTCTTTCTCACCAACTCCGGCTGGGGGGTCCTGCCGGTGGTGCGCATCGAGGGCCACGTCGTGGGCGCGGGCGTGCCCGGGCCGGTCACGATGAAGGTACGCGGGCTCTGGGAGCGAGCGGTGCAAGACGAGCCGTGACCGCGGGGCTCGCCCGGCGCCGGTGGGCCCGCTGGGGAGGTGTGCCGAGACGATCCCGAGAGCACACGACGCCGCGGAGGTGCGCTCCGCCGGCTAGGGCCGCCGCGCCGCGGGCATCACGAACAGCCTCGATCGGAGCACCGCGCGGGCGACGACCGCGAGCCCCGGCCCGGTGCCCACAAGCCCGAGCACGGCGGGCGCCCTCGCCCGCGCACGGATTTCCACGTCGTGCCCCCGGCACTTTTCCGCGGGCTGGCGGAGCGAAGCACGTGGGCCGGGGCCTTCTTATGCCAGCAGTTCCCGCAGCGCCGCCCCGGGGTCCTCCGCGCGCATCAGGTGCTCGCCCACCAGCACGATCCGCACGCCCACCTCGCGCAGCCGCTTCAGGTCCTCCGGCGTCCTGATCCCGCTCTCGCTCACCAGCACCGACGGATCATCGACAAGATCGATCAGCCGCAGCGTGTGCGCGAGGTCCGTCTTCATCGCGGAGAGGTCGCGGTTGTTGATGCCCAGCAGGCCGTAAGAACGATCCGGGAACCCGACGTGCGGCCTCACCCGCAGCAGGTTCTCCATCGAGTGGACCTCGATCAGCGTGGTGAGCTGCAGTTCCCGCGCCAGGATCATCAGGTCCACCAGTTCGCTCTGGCTCAGGCACTCGGCGATGAGCAGGATCGCGTCCGCCCCCGCCGCCCGGCTCTCCCACACCTGGTACGGGTCGATGATGAAGTCCTTCCGCAGCACCGGCAGCGGGACGGCGTCGCGCACCCGGTGGATGTACTCCAGCCGACCCCCGAAGAACTTCTCGTCGGTCAGGCACGAGATCGCGGCGGCGCCGTTGGCGTGATAGCGTTTGGCGATGAGCGACGGGTCGAAATCGTCCGCCTTGTACGCCTCGCGGATCCACCCGGCGCTGGGGCTCTTCCGCTTGATTTCGGCGATCACGCTGGTGTCCGCCGCCCCCTTGTGCCGGACCACCGCCTGGAAGAAGTTCCGCGGGCGCCCCAGTTCCGCGATGCGTTCCTTCAACACCTCCAGCGGCACGGCGGCTCTCGCGCGCTCCACCTCCCCGCGCTTGTGCTCGACGATCTCCGCCAGCGCGCCGGCGACGGCCCAACGACCGGGCTCGCCCGGCCCCTCGCCGTCGCCCGCACCGGACGGGCCGGGTTGCATGGAATCCGCGTCGCGCATGGGGGACATTATCGCAGGCTCGGGCGGTGCAGGGGGTCCGAGGCACGACGCGGGTCGCCCGGAGCGCCGGCCCTCGATCATCCGGGGCTGGGACCACGTCTGGGCATCGCTCCGCGTTCAAGGCGTTCCGCCCGACTCGCGCCGGCGAGGTGAACGCTTCGGTCGCGGCTCGGTCCGTTTCTCCGATGACAGGCGGGACGCACGCCGTGCGGCGTCCGGGTTCCTTGCCGCGCTGATCGCTTCTCTCGCGGCGCCCGTCGCGCTGGCCGCCGATGCACCCGCAGCGCCGAGCCTCACCGCGTCTCCCACCGGCTCGCTGCTCTCACTGGTGCTGCTTCTCGCCGGGGCGGCGGCGTGGGTGTGGTTCGGTCACCAGTTGAAGCGCCGGGGCCCGGCCATGCTCGACTCGGTGCGGCTGAACGAGCCCGGCCGGCTCGGCCCGACGCCTCCGGGCCCGTTCGTGCCCGGGGCGGCGCTGGTGCTGGCGGGACTGGCGGTGTGGCTAGTGCAGCCGATCGGGGCGGTGATGGCCCGCACGTTGGCGGACTCGGCCGCGCCGCTGTCGCCGGGTCAGGCCGAGCCCGCGCTGCGCCCGGGGGTGATCGCGCAGACCGGGGGGCACGCCGCGGCGGGGCTCATGATCGCGCTGGTGGTGCTGATGCTCCCGGGCACGTGGCGGGCCCTCGGCGCCGCCGTCACTCCGCCGTGGAAGACGGTCCGCCTCGCGTTCGTTTGGACGCTGCTGGTCGGGCCGGCGGTGTACGTGGTCGGCTCGCTCTCACTCTGGGCGGCGCGGACCGTCGCGGACCTATCGGGCCGACCCGCCCCGGACGACGTGGCCCATGAGACGCTGACCAGACTCACCGCGCCCGACCCGGGAAGCACGCCGTGGTGGTGGGCCACGGTGCTGGGCGTGACCGTCGGCGCGCCCATCATCGAGGAGTTCATCTACCGCGGCTTCATCCAGACGGGCCTGCTGCGGCTCACGCGCTCATCGCCGACGGCGATCGTCGGCGCGAGCCTGCCCTTCGCCCTCGCCCACGCCGGCGCCGTCGAAACCCACGCCCTGCTCACCCTGTTCGTGCTCAGCCTGGGCTTCGGCCTGGCCCTGGAGAAGACGGGGAAACTCTGGGTGTGCATCCTCATGCACGCGGCGTTCAACGGGGCGAACGTCGCGCTGGCGATGGTGCGCTGAGCGGCCGCCGACGCGCGCCGCCCCACCGGCCAACGCCTCCCCGGCTCACCCCGGGAACTCCCACTCCACCCCCGGCGTGTACCCCAGCAGTTCGTACAACCCCTTCCGATCCAGCATCCGCGCCAGCGTGCCGCCCGCGTGCCCGTCGCGCCGGATCTCCGCCAGCGAGCGCGTCACCTCGCCCATCGCCAGCCGCAGCGTCGTCACGGGCCAGATCACGCAGTGATACCCGAGTTTGGCGAACTCGCTCAGCGGGATCATCTCGGTCTTGCCGAACTCCGTCATGTTGGCCAGCAGGTAGGGCCTGCGCGGGAGCCCCCGCATCGCCTCGGCGAAGCGCGAGAACTCGGCCGCGTTCGCCAGGCCCTCGGGGAAGATCATGTCGGCCCCGGCCCCGACATACGCCGAGGCCCGCTCCACGGCGCTCTCGAAGGACTCCACCCCCCGCGCGTCGGTCCGCGCGCAGACGACGAACCCCTCGCCGTCGGTCCCGCGCATCGCGTCGCGGGCGCGGGCCGCCGCGCGCACCTTCTCGGCCATGTGGTCGATGGCGACGAGCCGCTTCCCGTCGAGGTGCCCGCAGCGTTTGGGGAACACCTGGTCCTCGATGTGCATCCCCGCCGCCCCGGCCCGCGCGTACTCGCGCACCGTGCGGGCCACCATCTCGCTCTCGCCGAAGCCGGTGTCGGCGTCCGCCAGCACGGGCAGTTTCGAGGCGCGGGCCACCTGCTCGATCACGTTGCAGAACTCGGTCAGCGAGACCATGCCGACGTCGGGCACGCCGAAGCTCGCCGACACCGCCGCCCCGGAAACGTACAGCGCCTCGAACCCGGCCTTGGCCGCGGCCCGCGCCACCAGCCCGTTAAAGGCTCCCGGCGTGCCCACGCAGCTCCGGTCCATCGCGGCCCGGAACCGCCGGCCCGCCGTCGAGCGCCGCTCCCCCTCGCCGCTCTGGGATGAAGTCGTCATGGGCCGAGTATATTCAGGCGATGCACGACCTCACCATCAACCGCTGCGCCGCCGCGCTCGCCTTGCTCGGGTGCGTACGGGCGGCGGGCGCCGACGCGCCGGCCAGCCTCCCCCGCCCCACGCTGCCCTCGCAACTCGCCGCGCAGGTCCGCCCCCAGATCCTCCGCGCCCACGTCGACAAACTCTGCTCCTTCGGCACCCGGCACACGCTCTCCAGCCAGGACGACCCCGCCCGCGGCATCGGCGCCGCCCGCACGTGGCTCCAGCAGACCTTCGAGGACTGCCAGCGCTCCATCCCCGGTCAGCCGCTGCTGACCGTCTACACCGACGTCTTCGACCAGCCGCCGATGGAACGCATGCCCACCGGCGGCAAGATCGTCAACGTCATCGCCGTCATCCCCGGCACGATGAAGGAAGCCGCCGCGCGCCGCTACTACGTCTCGGCCCACTACGACACCATCCCCACCGACCGCATGAACCCGATCGCCGACGCCCCCGGCGCGAACGACAACGCCTCCGGCACCGCCGCCCTTCTCGAGATCGCCCGGGTCGTCGCCGCCAACCCGCTCGAATCCACCGTGGTGCTCGCCGCCTTCGCCGGTGAAGAGCAGGGCCTGCTCGGCGCCAAGTGGCACGCCGGCGCCCAGCGCGACGTCAACGCCGACATCCGCGCCGTCCTCAACAACGACATCATCGGCGACCCCTCCCCCGCGTACAACGGCAAGCCCGGCCCGCACGCCAACATCGTCCGCGTCTTCAGCGAGGGGCTCACCTCGAACCCCCGAGCCCTGCAACTCGCCGAGATCCGCCGCCTCGGCAGCGAGAGCGATTCCCCCAGCCGCCAGATCGCCCGCTACATCTTCGAGGTCGCCCAGTGGGAGCAGACCGCCGTCCAACCCGTCTTGGTGTTCCGCCCCGACCGCTTCATGCGCGGCGGCGACCACCTGGCCTTCAACGACAAGGCCTATGCCGCCGTCCGCTTCACCGCCCCCGGCGAGGACTACACCCGCCAGCACCAGGACACCCGCGACGAGGGCGGCGTGAAGTGGGGCGACCGCCCGGAGTTCGTCGACGAGAACTACCTCGCGGGCGTCACCCGCCTCAACCTCGCCGCCCTCGTCCATCTCGCCAACGCGCCCAGCGAGCCGGCCAACGTCCGCATCATCACCGCCAGGCTCGAACAGGGCACCACCCTCCGCTGGGAGAAGTCCCCCGAGCCCGACGTCGCCGGCTACGAGGTCGTCTGGCGCGACACCACCGCCGCGCTCTGGCAGCACGCCCGCGACGTGAAGAACGCCACCGAAGCCACCCTCGAGATCAGCAAGGACAACGTCTTCTTCGGCGTCCGCGCGTACGACAAGGACGGCTACCGCAGCCCCGTGACGTTCGCCGGCGCCGCCGCCGACTGATGAACCCCCATCAGGCCCGCGCCCGGCACCCCGCTTGCGTCATGCCCTCCGCATGACCCCCGCGCCCCACCGCCTCGCGTGCCTGCTTGCGCTCCTCGGCGCACTCTTTGCGCTCGCCCCGCGCACCGCGAACGCCATCACCGTCCAGGACCTCGCCCTGCTCCAGGGACACGGGGAGTCCAAACTCTGGGGCTTCGGCTTCGTCGTCGGCCTCCAGGGCACCGGCGACCCCTCCGAGTTCCTCCCCCAGGCACGCCAGGTCGCCAAACTCCTCGAACGCGGCGGCAACCCCATCCCACGCATCGAAGAGCTCACCAAGGGCCGCAACATCGCCATGGTCATGGTCACCGCCACCGTCCGCGAAACCGGCGGCAAGCGCGGCGACAAAATCGACTGCTACGTCCAGTCCTGGCACTCCGCCCAGAGTCTCGAAGGCGGACGCCTCTTCATCACACCACTCCAGGGCGCCCTGCCCGGCCAGGGCGTCTACGCCATGGCCGAGGGGCCCGTCGTCATCGAGGGACCCGTCGAGACCAGCGGCGTCGTCCGCGCCGGCGCCCAGGTCATCTCCGACATCGACATGCAGGTCATCGATCCCGACGGCACCTTCACCCTCAGCGTGAAGCCCGAGTTCGCCCAGTGGACCACCACCAAACTGCTGGCCAACGTCATCAACCAGGACCGCCGGGGCTTCGTCGACGCCGCCCAGGAGATCGCCCGCGCCGTCGACGCCCGCACCGTCGTCGTCACCATCCCCGACGCCGAACTCGACAACCCCGCCAACTTCCTCGGCGACATCCTCGCCATCCAACTCGACAGCTCGCTCCTGAACCTCCCCGCCGTCGTCCAGGTCAACGAGCAGCGCGGGACCATCGTCGTCACCGGGAACGTCACCATCTCCGGCGTGCTCATCTCCAGCAAGAGCCTCACCATCCAGACCATCACCCCCCCCGGCAGCACCACCCCCGTCGCCGCCAGCCCCTCGGGCACCACCACCTGGAGCCGCTTGGGCCAGCCCGGCGAAGCCGCCGTCGCCCGCCTCGACGACCTGCTGCAGGCCCTCCGAGCCATCGACATGCCCGTGAACGAGCAGATCGGCCTGCTCAAGGAAATTCACAAGTCCGGCCGCCTTCACGCCGCGTTCATCTCGGAGTAGTCCCGGCGCGGCCCTCCCCCCTCCCGCCGACCACTCGATCAAGCACCCCACGGATGATCCCCGGCCCTTTCTCCATCTCGCCCTCCGACACGCCGGGCCTTTCCGCGCTCAACCTCTCCCGGGCGGCCCGCGGCGTGACCCGCGCCTTCGCGCTCGCGCAAGACGCCGCCGCCGCCTCGCTCACGAGCCCCGACGCCGCCCCCCTCCAACCCCGCGCCGACATGACCGAAGACCAGGCCCGGAACGCCGCCGCCGACCTCGTGTCGATCTCCCTGGTCCAGCCCGTGCTCGCCCAGCTCCGCAAGACGAACAACGCGTGGGGCCCGTTCCAGCCCGGTCTGCACGAGAAGCAGTTCGGCCCGCTCCTGGACGCCGAGGTCGCCACCCGCATCACCCGTTCGATGAACTTCCCCATCGTCGACGCGGTGGCCCGCAACCTCCTCAAGGCCTCGCAGCGCCTCGCCCGCGATCCCCACGCCGGCGAACCCCGAGCGTCCGAGAGCGGCCCCGGCGCCCCCGACGCCGCCCCAGCCTCAACCCCCGCACGCCCCGCCTTCCGCGGCACCGAGCACACCCGATGACGCACGCCCAGCCCGCCCCCGCCGCCGTTCACCCGCTCGACCGTCACGCGCTGGATCTGGAGCGGGTGCTGCTCCAGATCGCCGATCGCTACGAGACCCTCGCACGCTGCGCCAAGGACCGGCGCGAGGCCATGCGCCGCGCCGACCCGCGCGCCCTGGCCCAGTGCATCGACGCCGAGAACCAGGCCGTGCAGGCCCTCGCCGACCTCGAGCGCCGACGCATGATCGTCGTCGAGGCCATCGCCGCCGCCATCGGCAGCCCCGACAAAAGCCAGACCCCTGTCAGCAGACTCGCCCCCGCGCTCCCCGAGCCCGCCCGGTCACGCCTGCTCACCCTCTCGGCGTCGCTCAAGCAACTCATGGAGCACGTCACCAACCTCAACGAGGGCGCCCGCAGGGCCGCCGACCTGCTCGCCGCCCACATGGAGGGCCTGATGCGCCACGTCGCCGCCAAACTCAACCACGCCCAGACCTACAACCCCAAGGGCGTCGTCGCCAGCGGCCCGCGCATCATCACCGCGTTGGACTCGATCGGCTGACCCGAAGATTCAC
>CAZDYM010000074.1:0-9557 GCA_964509325.1 uncultured Phycisphaeraceae bacterium | reverse complement strand
TAGGATACGGCGAAAGTTCGGGTCGTCAAGCCATGTACGGCGATTTTTCGGAAGATTCTTGTTAGGGTATTTGCAAGTATTGGATTGAACGTGGTTTACGTCGTAGGACCGGACCTGATCCTCGCGGCCATCACTCAGGAATCTCGATCCGCGGTCTGTGGTCCGCGAGAAGCCCCCTCCGTCCTGCTCGGGGTTCGGCGCGGCCCCGCGCTCGGGTTTACTTGGGCGATCCTGTTTGCTCGGAAGGTACGGGCGCTTGCGCCCCTTCCACCGGGTGGCCCTGGGCTTTCCAGCCAAGGAATCCCTCGTCCATCAGGTACACGTCTCCGGCCTCGGCGGTCATGATCCGTTTCACGAGGGCCTTGGCGCCGTTGTGGTTTGGGTGCTCGCCGTAGACGTAGATGGCTTTGTATGTCTTGAGTTTGGGGTCCGGGTTGAGGGCGTCGATGTCGGCGGCGACCATTCGTTTGGCCCCCGGGACATGCGCCGCCCGATACGCCGCCGCATCCCGAGCGTCCAAGATCAGGTAGGAGTTCCCGGAGGCTTTGGTGGCCTCGTACACGTCGGCGATCTGCACCTGTTCGATGGCCCGGTCGCTGACCTTCTCGCACGAGGCGAGCGTCACGAACGACACGGCACACGCACCCACGAGGCGAGAGAGATGGTTCATCGCATGAACGATATGCAGGAAAGCCCGCGGCGGATGTCGATGGACCCATGGGGCGGAGGGCGTCGGGGCCGGGCCCGTTGCGGCCGGATTGGTTCAGGGTCGTGCGGGTCTCGCGGGCGGGAAGGTCGGGTGCTGACCGCCGGCGTGGGGAGCGGTCTGTTTCTTCTGCTGGCCGCGATGGCGACGGGCCAGGGCACGGCGCCCGGGGACGCCGGTGGGGGCCACGGCGCGGGCTCGGTGTCGAAGGAGGTCGGCGTGGGCGGGTCGGGGCAAGACGAACCCGGCGATGAAGCCGACGGGTCCAAAATGGTGAAACTGACGCTGGAATCCACGCATGAATCGGGCAAGCCGGGGCAGGGTTTCTGGCTGGGCGCGGTGTTCCAGATTGAGCCGCGCTGGCACACCTACTGGAAGAACGCGGGCGACAGCGGCGCCCCGCCGCGGTTCGAGTGGACGGTTGAGCCCGCGGGCGCGCTCGAGATCGGCGGCGTGGAGTGGATGGTTCCGGAGCGGAAGGTCTCGCCGGGGGACATTCTTGATTACATCTACGAGGGGCGCGTGACTCACTTTTTCCCGGTGAAGATCGCGGAGTCGATGAAGCCGGGCGACACCATCAAGATCACCTGCACGTCCACGTGGCTGGTGTGCAAGGACGCGTGCCTTCCCGGCGAAGGGCGGGCGACGCTCACGCTGCGCGTGGGCGGTTCCCAGGAGTCGAGCGCGGCGGCGGGCCTTCGCGCGCAGCGCGAACTGGTCCCGATGGAGGCGGACGAACTTCTGAAGATCGGTTGGTCGCGCACCGGCGCGGGCGGTGGGGGAGCCGGGGGGGAAAACGGGGGGGAAAACGGGGGGGAGGCCCCGGTGCTGGAGGTGGTTTTCACGCCGGCGACCAAGGGCGCCTCGCTGTCGTACTTTCCCTATGCGGATGAGGGCGATCTGGTGCCGGTGAATCTGCTGCGCGGCGGGGCCTCGAAAACTGGGACGCTGCGTCTTCGCTTTGATCCCAAGGAGATGGATTCGACTCAGAGCCGGGCCCCGAAGCGTGTGCGCGGCGTGGTGCGTGTCGATTCGCCGGCGCCGGCGGGCACTCGGGCGTACCTGCTGGATGTCCCGACCCCCGGTTCTCGGGAATAGCATCTGTCGTCATGTGTGCAGACATTTCGTGCCCGCGGCTCGGACGCCGCCATCGGCACCATCCACACCCTCGGGCCGGCGTTCCCCGCGCGTACCGCGGCGCCCGGCCCAACCCCTGAAGGAGCGATTCGATGAAATGCAATCTGATCTGCGGTCTGGCCGCCGGCCTGCTCACCATCGGCCTGGTCGGCATGAGCGTGCCGGCGTTCGCCGGCGGCGACCACAAGGACGGGAAGCATGACCACAAGGACGAGGCCAAGAAGGGCGTCGCGGTGGGCGACATCGCCCCGGACTTCACCCTCACCGGGACCGACGGGAAGACCTACACCCTCTCCGAGTGGACCAAGAAGGGCAACATCGTGGTGCTCGAGTGGTTCAACGCCGAGTGCCCCTTCTGCGTGAAGCACGGCAAGGAAGGCACGATCAAGAAGATCGTCAGCGACTACGCCGACAAGGGCGTGGTGGTGCTGGGGATCAACTCCGGCGGCAAGGGCAAGCAGGGCCACGGGAAGGACGGCTGGGCGGTCAAGGAGTGGAAGCTGAACTACCCCATTCTGAACGACGAGACCGGCGCCACCGGCAAGGCCTACGGCGCGAAGACCACCCCCCACATGTTCATCGTCGGCAAGGACGGCAAGATCGCCTACATGGGCGCCATCGACAACAACAAGGGCGGCGACAAGGCCGAGGGCGAGATCGTCAACTACGTCCGCAACGCGCTCGACCAGATCATCAAGGGCGAGACGGTCACCGAGCCGTCCACCAAGCCCTACGGCTGCAGCGTGAAGTACGCGTCCTGAGCGGGCGCGACCCGCTCGGCGGGATTCATCGATTTTGAAGCCGGCGGGCCCCGGAGCGATCCGGGGCCCCTTTCTTTTGGCGCGGCACGCCACGAGGCGGGGTCGCACGACGGTCCTCGGTCAGGGCGACGCGGGATCGTGTTCCGGTCGACCGGCTGCGGAAGCGACGCCGCCGGCGCGCCTCACACCCGCCCCGCATACTCCCGAACCCGGGTGCGGAAGCCCGAGGGGTTGAACCCCAGGTGCTCCGCCGCCTTGGCGCAGTTGCTCACCGAATCTTCCATGGCGAGGATGGGCTCGGAGGGGCCGAAGGGCAGCGCGTTGGCGAGGCCCAGCGCTCGCGCGCCGACGGCCTGCGCCCAGCCGAGTCGGCCGGGGATCGGGATCAGGCGCTTCGTGCTCTCCTTGAACGGCAGGCTGTCCCGGATGTGCGCGAGCAGGTCGGGCCAGCGCATGGTCTCGGGGCCGGTGAGCGTGTAGACCTCGCCGATGGCGCGGTCGGTTTCCAGCGATGCCGCGATGGCGCCGGCGACGTCCTGCACCCACACGGGGGCGACCTCCGCCGCGACGAGTTTGGGCGGCGCCGGCGGCTTGCCCTCGACGCGCACGAAGTACGGGATGAAGAAGTGCGGCGTCATCCGCCCGAGCACCCACCCCTTGACCATCTGCACGAACTCCCCGTCCTCGCCGTGGATGAGGCCGGGGCGGAAGACGGTCCAATCGAGGCCGCTGGAGCGGACGAGGTTCTCGGCGGCGTGCTTGGAGCGCTGGTACGCCGTGGGGGCTTCGGGACGCACCCCGAGGGCCGAGACGAGCACGAAGCGCCGGGCCCCGGCGTTGCCGGCGGCGTCGAGGGTGAGCCGCGTCGCCGTCGGGTGCATCCGCTCAAACGTGCTGTGCGGGAGGACTTCCTTGCGGATGCCGATGGTGTGGACGACGGCGCCGACGCCGCGGCACAGGTCGGCCATGGCCGCCCTGTCGAAGACGTCGCCCTGCACCACCTCGACGTTGGGAGGGAGCGAGGGCAGCACGGCGCGGACCTTCTCAAACCGACGCGCCAGCGCCCGCACGCGGTGACCCCGCGCCGCCAGCGCCCGCACCACGTGACGACCGACAAACCCGGTGGCTCCGGTCACGGCAACGGTCATCGGCAGCGGTCTCAGCAAGGCGGGTTCTCCGGCAAGGTGGGGGGGAGTGTAAGCCCCGGCGGGGGGTTTGTCGTGCGCCGCGGCTTCGACGGGGTCGGCGTCCGCGGCGCATACCATGACGATCGTGGATCGAGACCCCGCCGGCACCGAAGACCCCCGCCTAGACCCGATGGGCCACACGCACGCGGCGTTCGCGCGCGCCGCCGTCGAATCGGGGATCGCGTCGCGCGACCGGGCCGTCCGAGCCTACGCGGCGCTGTTCCGACAGGGCGACGCCGGCCCGCTGAGGGCCTTGGGCGTGGAGGTGGAGTTGCCCCGCCCGGTGCGGACGCTGACGACCGGCAGCCCGGAGGGGGACGTGGTGAAGTTCCTGCTCGAGGTGCCCGGGCGGCCCGGTGAGCCCGCGCTGCAGACCGAATCCGTCGTCATCCCCATGCAGCGCCGGCACATGACGACGCGGACGCTGTGCGTGTCCAGCCAGGTCGGGTGCGCCATGGGGTGCACGTTCTGCGAGACGGCCCAGATGGGGTTAATCCGCTCGCTCGGCGTCGCCGAGATCGTCCGCCAGTGGTTCGCCGCCACCCACGTGCTCGGCCACCCCATCAAGAACATCGTGTTCATGGGCATGGGCGAGCCGCTCGACAACCTCGACCGCGTGATCGCCGCCATCGAGGTGCTCACCGATCACTACGGCCCCGCGGTCGCCATGAGCGGGATCACCATCTCCACCGTCGGGCGGATCGACGGGCTTCACAAACTCCGCGAGCACGCCCTCCGCCCCGGCTGGAAGCAGCTGAATCTCGCCGTGAGCATCAACGCGCCCAACGACGAGATCCGCTCCAGGATCATGCCGGTGAACCGGGCGATGCCGCTGGGCGAACTGGTGCCGATCCTGGAGTCCTGGCCGCGGCGCAAGAGCGGGGCGATCTGCGCCGAGTACGTCCTGATCCCCGGCGTGAACGACGCCACCGAGCACGCCCACGAACTGTGCGCGCTGCTGAAGAACGTGCGCTGCTGCGTCAACGTGATCCCCTACAACCCGCGGCGCGGCTCGCCCTGGGAGGCCCCCGGCGAGGACACCGTGGAGCGCTTCCTGCGCGATCTCGAAACCCGCGGGCAGTTCTGCAAACGCCGGCGCACCAAGGGGCGCGACACGATGGCGGCCTGCGGCCAACTGGGCAACGAGCACATCCGCCAACGCCGGTTCGTGAGCGTGACGTCGTCGCGGTGAGCGAGGTTCGCGGCGCGTCCGCACGCCCGATAACCAAGGCGACGAGAAAAACCGGCGCGGTGGCGCGGCGTTTGCGATGTTCCCGAACGCCGGTGCTCACGTCGCCCCGTCCGCCACGCCGATGTTCCGCTTCAGGGCGGGGCTCGTTCCCGGACCGTGCCGGCCCGCGGATCAGTCCCCGTCCGCCACTTGCACCCTTGCGGCCCACGCGCCCACGCAGAGGAGAACCGCCCATGCGCATCGAGAACAACGCCAACGCCTCGCTCCAGGGTCTTTCGGCGAACTTCGTCCGCCTGCAGAAGCAGCGTGCCGCGGCCCGCAACGCCGCCGCTCCTCAGGCGGCCCAGCCCTTCGCCGCGCAAGCCTTGCGGGCCAAGCCCGCGGTCGTTGCGTC
This sequence comes from uncultured Phycisphaeraceae bacterium, assembly GCA_964509325.1. Classification (GTDB taxonomy): domain Bacteria; phylum Planctomycetota; class Phycisphaerae; order Phycisphaerales; family UBA1924; genus JAFLCM01. Next base: position 4,180 of record CAZDYM010000074.1, on the reverse strand, counting down.
GGCCCCCGCGCCGGCGGCGCAGGTTTCGCAGCCCGCGGTCAACCCCGCGAAGGCCGACACGGTGCAGATCAGCCCCGCCGCGGCGAACGCCCAGAAGGCCGCCGAGCAGGCCCCGCAGCGTCCGACGCTCACCGCCGTGACCGACCTGGTGAAATCGGACACCGTCCCCACCACCAAGCTCGACCCCACCATCGCGGGCAACGCCAGCACCCCCGCCTTCACCGCCAAGGACGTCGAGGTCTTGCAGTCGTCCTTCGGCGCGAGCAAGGGCGACGAGAAGTTCAACGCGGCGTACGACCTTGACGGCAACGGCACGCTGAACACGATGGACCTGGTCCGGCTGCTGGGCCGCATCGGCTGAGGCGCCCCGCCCCGGGTTCCCTTCGGCTGCCCCCCCGGGCCATCCCGCATCCGCATGATCATGCACACGGCCGCCCACCCTCGGGCGGCTCTTTTTTTCGGTCCTCCGCCCGCGTTGGGCGGGGGCCGACGGGCCCGGGCCCGCGGATTCGCCCCCCTTCGGCGGGCCGGGCCCAAGCCCCGAAAGTGGCCTGCCGATTCGCTCGTTGAAAGCCCTCTCCCAGACGCCCGTGGGATACCTTGATGAGAATCAGGCCGTCGCGAGCCCGGAGGGCACCGTCCGCCCCCTGCGTGCCACGCGACCGTGGAGGATCCGTGATGCCGCGTCGTCAACCCCGCGTTCCGTCCGCCGCCGCCCCCTCGCGTCTGGGGGTGGGCGCTGCGTTGTTGCTCGCTCTCGCGGGCGCTTCGTTCGCCGCCGACGCGGTGATCCCGCCCGAGCCGGGCATCAAGGCGGCGCGGCGGGTGATCGACGAGCCGGAACTGAGCCGGACCACGGTGTACATGCGGACGGCGGAGATCGACACGTCGCGGACGGTCGCGGCGACCCGGGACGTGCTCGGCGCGCTGATGCCCGAGGGCCGCGCCGCCGACGCGGAGACCCGGTTCGTGATCCAGCTCGACCGGACGATCACGCCGGAGCTGCGGGCCAAGATCACCCAGGCCGGCATCAACCTGCACGAGTACATGCAGGTGAACGCGTTCATCGCGACGGTGCGTCCCGACGCGCGGCGCGACGCCGTCGCGGCTCTCGACTTTGTCCGGTTCGCCACGCCCTACCGGGCGGAGTGGAAGCTCGACCCCGAGATCGGCGTGCGCGACTACAAGACGCCCGAGCGCCGAGACCTGCGTGACAACGGGCGCGTGGCCGTCATCGTGACGCTGCACGAGGACGCGGCGCTGCAGCCGGTGCTGAACGAGATCGCCACGTTCAACGCCCCGCTGATCCACTGGGGCGAGCCGGTGGGCAAGAACATGACGGTCTCGATCACCATCGACCGCGCGGACGTCGCGAGGCTGGCCCCGCTCGCCGGCGTGCAGTTCATCGAGGACGCCTTCGAGAACACCGAGCGGAGCAACTACGCCGCCCGCTGGATCATGCAGTCGAATGTCGGTTCGCCCTCGCCGCTGTTCCCCCTGTACGCCAACGGGCTGAACGGCGCGGGCCAGGTGCTGGGCCACCTCGACAGCCGGATCAACCAGACGCACTGCTCGTTCCGGGACGCGGTCGCGGTCGGGCCGACGCACCGCAAGATCCTGTTCTACAACACGACCGCCGGCTACGGGCAGCACGGGACCCACACCGCCGCGACCGCGGTGGGCTACGACCCCAACTCGCCCGATTCCTCGAACGTGAACGGCGTCGCGCGGCTGGCCAAACTCGTCCACGCGCCGACCCCCAGCCAGAACGAAACCGGCACGCAGACGGCGCTCAACCTGCACTACGGCCAGGGCGCCCGCGTCCACACCAACTCGTGGGGCGACGACTCCACCAACGTGTACACCGGGCAGTGCCGCGGCATCGACAACCACTGCTACCTGAACGAAGACTCGGTCGTCGTCTTCGCGGTCACCAACACGTCGCTCATCAAGACCCCCGAGAACGCCAAGAACGTCTTCGCCGTCAACCGCTCGACCTGGACGCCCAACGGGGAGGCCATCTGCGGCACCACCTGCGCCGGCCCCACCCCCGACCAGCGCCGCAAGCCCGAGATCATGGCCCCCGGCTGCTCGCTCACGTCCGCCTCGGGCAGCGGCACGGTCTGCACCACCGCGTCGCTCACCGGCACCTCGATGGCCTGCCCGAACATCGCGGGCATGGCGCTGCTGTTCCGCGAGTACTTTGTCAACGGGTACTACCCCTCCGGCGCGCCCAACCCCGCCGACGGGTTCAACCCCTCCTCGGCGCTTATCCGCGCCGCGATGATGAACTCCGCCGTGGACATGACGGGCACCGCGGGCTGGCCCGGCAACCAGGAGGGCTGGGGTCGCGTGCTGGCCGACAACGCGCTGTACTTCCCGGGCGACGCCCGCAAGCTCCTGGTGTGGGACGTCCGCAACGCCCAGGGCCTGAGCACGGGCCAGCAGACCGAGTACACCGTGAACGTCGCCGCCGGGCAGCCCTTCGAGGCCACCCTCGTGTGGACCGAGCCCATGGCCGCGATCAACTCGAACCCGTCCATCGTCAACAACCTTGACTTCGAGGTGGTCGATCCCGCCAACAACCTGTACCGCGGGAACGTGCTGTCCTCGGGCAACTCCGTCACCGGCGGCAGCGCCGACAACCGCAACAACACCGAGGTCGTCATCTTCAACGCCCCCAGCGCCGGCGCGTACACGCTGCGCATCAAGGGGACCGCGGTGAACGTCGGGACGCAGGGCTACGCCCTGGTGGTCACGGGCGACGTCGCCACCACCCCGCCCCCCCAGCCGCCCGCGTCGTTCCGCCTGACCTCGCCCGCCGACGGCGCCACCGAGGTCCCCCTGACCCCGACCTTCGACTGGGCCGACTCCGACGGCGCCGACTCGTACACCCTCACCGTGGCCACGGACGCCGGGCTGGTGAACGCCGTGCTGACCGTCTCCGGCCTGAGCACCAGCGAGTTCACCGTGAACTCGGGCGTGCTCTCCGAAGGCAGCACGTACTACTGGGGCGTGGTCGCCGAGAACGCCTTCGGCACCACCGCGTCGAACCCCGGTGTCCGGTCCTTTACCACCATCGCCCCGCCGCCCTCGTGCGTTGGCGACCTCAACAACGACCTCGTCGTGAACGTCACCGACCTGACCATCTTCCTCGGGAACTTCGGCTCCGCCGTCACCCCCGGGACCGGCGGCGACTTCGACGGATCCGGCCAGGTTGACGTGACCGACCTGACGTTCTTCCTCTCGGTGTTCGGCCAGCCCTGCTGAGCCCCGATCCCCATCCACGGACCACCGGGCCGTCCACCAAGGGCGGCCCTTTTTCATGGGATCGCTCACCTACGCTCCGGGACCCGCGCGAGAGCGTCGGTCCGCACGTTGGCCGCACGAGAAGAGAGAGGCCCCCCGTCCGGGCCGATCGCCTCCACAAGCGCCGGCGCTGAAGCATGCTCGGCCGATTCCGCAAAGCCCCCCGTCTCCCCCGCGAGGTCGAGCAGGTCTTCGAGGCCGCCCTCGCCCGTCTCGGCGCCGACGGCATCAGGTGGAAGGGCGTCGTGTTGCACTTCCACCGCCGCGGCGAGCCCGGCACCCTGGACACCTCCGAGCATCTGGAAGTCCTCGACAACGCCCCCGCCCGCACGCCGGTCGACGGGCTGGCCATCTACCTCGCTTCTCGCCTGGGGGTGCCGCTGCCCGATGATCTCGCGCTGGACCTCCGGGTGGTCCGCCCGTGGCTGCGCCCGCGGGTGCTGCCGGTGCGAGCGTTGGAAGGGCCGTCCCGCGCCATGTGCCGGAGGCCGGCGTTCGGGTCAGGCCCCGACCACGCGCCGGCCCCGGACCTGATCGCCGCGGTGAGCATCGGCGCCGGGCGCAGCGCCAGTTTCGTCACCACGCGGTCGCTCGACGCGTGGAACCTCGAGTTCGACGACGTGATGAACCTGGCCCGGGCGAATCTCCGCGAGCTCGTCACGCCCGACGACCTGCACGATGTCGAGGGCGGGGGTGCCGAGGGGGTGCTGTCGCTGAACGACCCGTCGCTCGAGACGGGCGCCGCCTCGGCGCTGGTCATCGAGCACCTGCTTCCGGAGGCGGCGTCGCCCGAGGGCGTGCTGTTCGCGGTGCCCTCGCTCGACACGCTGCTTGCCTTCCATCCGCAGGTCGCGCCGCAGCGGGTCACGCG
>CAZDYM010000073.1:0-9563 GCA_964509325.1 uncultured Phycisphaeraceae bacterium | reverse complement strand
GGAACTGGCGGAGGGGCCGAGCGTGCTGAAGGTGCCGGTGGAGATGCTGGCGGGGGGGCCGCAGCAGTTTCAGGCGGTGTTCGAGGCGGAGGACCCGTCGGCGGACATGTTCGTGCAGAACAACCGGGCGGAATCGGTGACGTTCGTGAGCACGGAGGGGCGTGTGCTGCTGCTGGCGGAGGAGGAGCGGACGGCGGGGTCGATCGCGGAGATTCTGGAGGGTCTGCGGATCGGGGTGGACATCCGTCCGCCGAGCGAGGGGCCCGCGTCGATCGTGGAGTTGCAGCGGTACGACGCGGTGTTCCTGGTGAGCGTGCCCGCGTCGGCGTTCAGCGGTCGGCAGATCCAGGAGTTGGTGTCGTATGTGCGGGACTCCGGGGGCGGGCTGGTGATGGTGGGGGGTGAGAACTCGTTCGGGGCGGGCGGGTGGATCGGGACGCCGTTGGCGGACGCGTTGCCGGTGCGGCTTGATCCGCCGCAGAAGCGGCAGATCCCGCGGGGTGCGATGGTGCTGCTGATGCACTCGTGCGAGATGCCGCAGGGGAACTTCTGGGGACAGAGGACGGCGCAGGCGGCGGTGGACGCGTTGAGCCGGCTGGACCTGGTGGGCGTGATGGAGGCGCAGTTCGCTGGGCAGGGGTGGGTGTACCCGCTGTCGGCGAAGGGGGACGGGACGGGTGTGGCGGCGGCGATCAAAAACCTGAACTTCTCGGACATGTTCGACTACACGCCGCCGATGCAGGTGGCGCTGAAGGCGCTGCAGGAGTCGAAGGCGGGTTTCAAGCACATGCTGATCATTTCGGACGGGGACCCGCAGGGGCCGCCGGCGTCGCTGCTCGCGCAGTTTGTGCAGAGCAAGGTGACGGTGAGTTGTGTCGAGGTGTTCCCGCACGGGAGCATGTTCGGGGGCACGCTGGCGGGCATCGCGAAGGTGACTGGGGGCAACCACTACATGATCAACACGCTGGGGCAGGTGGCGAAGCTGCCGCAGATTTTCATCAAGGAGGCGCAGGTGGTGCGTCGGACGCTGATCTGGGAGGGGGAGCCGGTGCGTCCGACGATCACGGGGGCGAGCGAGACGATGCGGGGTTTCGGCGGGGCGCTGCCGGCGATCACGGGGTATGTGGTGACGGCGGACCGGGAGGGGCTGAGCCAGATCACCAGCCGCGTGCCGGGCGAGAACCCGGACCCGATCACGGCGCAGTGGCAGTACGGGCTGGGTCGCGTGGTGGCGGTGACGACGGACAGCGCGGCGCGGTGGTCGAAGAGTTGGTTGACGTGGGAGGGGTTCCGGTCGTTCTGGGAGCAGCACGCGCGGTGGGTGATGCGGCCCGGCGGGTCGACGAACGTGAGCGTGGTGACGCAGACCGACGGCGTGGTGACGCGGGTGGTGGCGACGATGCTCGACGATCGGGGCGAGCCGCTCAACTTCGCGAGGCTGACGGCCAAGGCGGTGGCGCCGGATTTGAGCGGGGTTGATTTCGAGATGCGTCAGACGGGGCCGGGGCGGTACGAGGGTCGGTTCGAGAGTGAGAAGGAGGGGTCGTACCTGGTGAACCTGCGGTACGAGGCGGTTCGGCGTGAGGGCGGGGGCGGGGTCGGGGGCGGGAGTGGTGTTGGGGCGTCGGGGTCGGTGCAGGTGGCGGTGACGCGGCGCGGGGCGGATGAGTATCGGGCTCTGAGGGACAACGCGGCGCTGCTGGAGCAGGCGGCGTCGGTGACGGGGGGGCGGGTGCTGGGGGATGACCCCGCGGGGGCGGAGTTGTTTTCTCGGGCGGGGTTGACGATGCCGGTGGCGCTGACGCCGGTGTGGATGGCGACGGCCCTCGTGGCGGTGGGTCTGTTCCTGGTGGACGTGGCGGTTCGGCGCGTGCGGGTTGATGTGGCGGCGGTCGCGCGGGCGGTCCGGCGCGGGGTGAAGCGCGGGGCGGATGCTCGCGGGATGGAGGGTGGGTCGCTTCTGAAGGCGCGCGAGCAGGCGCGCTCTCGGATGGGGGGGCGGAAGGGCGGGGGCGGTGGTGGAGCGGGAGGTGCTTCGTCGGATGGTGGGGAGATCACGGCGGGCGTGAAGTTCGAGGCCGGAGAGCCGTCGAGCGGCGGACCGGTCGCGCCGGTGGCTCCGGCGACGCGTGCGCCGGTAGAGAGCCCAGCGTCCGAGCGGGGCGAGGCGGGCGACAAGGCAGCGGACGCGGAGCAGGGGATGTCACGCCTGCTGCGGGCGAAGCGCAAGGCGCAGGAGGGGATGAAGGATGAATAGACTCGGCGGGTCGGTTCGTTCGCCCCTGCAGGGGCGATCCGCGTTAGGCGTGGCTTTCCACGGGTTGGGCGGCGAGGCGCCGCCCGCGCCGGTGGCGACAGACCCGCGTCCGTTCGGGACGCGGCGCATGGGTTCACCCGCCATCTCTTGCTCGCTGGACCTCCGCTTCCCTCTTTGTCACTTTTCCGCTCTGTCTCTCTCTCTCTCTCTCTCTCTCTCTCTCTCTCCTGCATTTCTCCGCGATCTCCGCGTCTTTGCGGTGAACACTGAAAGGCACTCAGTATGACCATGCAGACACCCGAGGCCGTCAAGCAGCAGTGTGAGCAGTTCCGTCGTGTGTACGGGGCGTTGGCGGAGGAGATCGGCAAGGTGATTGTCGGGCACCGGGAGGTGATCGACGGCGTTCTGACCGGGCTGTTCGTGGGCGGGAACGTGCTGCTGGAGGGCGTGCCGGGGCTGGGCAAGACGCTCCTGGTGCGGACGCTGGCGGAGACGCTGAGTCTGTCGTTCAGCCGGATTCAGTTCACGCCGGACCTGATGCCTTCGGACATCACGGGGACGAACATCGTGATGGAGGACCCGGAGACGGGTCGTCGGCGGTTCGAGTTCAGCAGGGGGCCGGTGTTCGCGAACATCGTGCTGGCGGACGAGATCAACCGGGCGACGCCCAAGAGCCAGTCGGCGATGCTGGAGGCGATGCAGGAGAGGAGCGTGACGATCGGGGGGACGCAGCACCGGCTGCCGGCGCCGTTCTTTGTGATGGCGACACAGAACCCGATCGAGCAGGAGGGGACGTACCCGCTGCCGGAGGCGCAGCTGGACCGGTTTGTGCTGAAGTTGGTGGTGGGGTACTCGAAGTTGGAGGAGTTGATGACGATCATTGATCGGACGACGGGGGGCGTGACGCCGAAGGTGTCGGCGCGGATCGATGGTCCGGGGATTCTGTCGGCGCAGGAGTTGGTGCGTGGGGTGATCGTGGCGCCGCACGTGAAGGAGTTCGCGGCGCGGGTGGTGCTGGGGACGCACCCGGACGGCGTGGGCGCGTTGGAGACGGCGAAGCGGCACGTGCGCGTGGGGGCGAGCCCGCGCGGGGCGCAGGCGCTGATCCTGGCGGGGAAGGTGCGGGCGCTGTGCGACGGGCGGTTCCACGTGGGGTACGCGGACATCGAGTCGGTGGCGTGCGCGGCGCTGCGGCACCGGATCATCCTGAACTTCGAGGCGGAGGCGGATCGGGTGAACCCGGACGACGTGGTGAGGGAGATTGTGAAGGGGACGCCGCGGGCGCCGGGGAAGTGAGCGGGGAAGGCATCGAGGCAGGAGGCGTCGGGGCATCGGGGCGTCGAGGAAAGGCGGGGCATGCTGCGGACGGTGGTTCCAACTCGACCGACACGGCTTGATGAGTTGTTGCCGGGCCACCTGATGGCGCGTTTGGCGCAGCTGGATGTCGCGTCGCGCCGGGTGTTCCTGGGGCGGATGAAGGGGGAGCGGCGTTCCAAGCGGCGGGGCGAGTCCATCGAGTTCGCCGACCATCGTTCGTACGTGGTGGGGGACGACCCGCGGCGGATCGACTGGAACATCGTCGGGCGGCTGGACCGGCTGTTCATGAAGATGTTCCTGGAGGAGGAGGACCTGTCGCTGCACGTCGTGATCGACTGCTCGGAGAGCATGGGGTGCGGGGAGCCGGAGAAGTTCGTGTGTCTGCAGCGGGCGGCGGCGGCGATCGCGTCGGTGGGGCTGGCGAACCTGCACCGGGTGTCACTCACGGCGATCGCGGAGAGGAAGGGAGGCGCCGCGGGCGGGGTGCTGTCGAGCATCACGAACTTGCGCGGGAAGCGGCGCTCGGCGGACATGGGGGCGTTCCTGTGCGGGCTCGAGCCGCTGGGGGCGTCGCGCTTCACCGAAGCGGCCAAGCGGATCGCGCTGGCGCGCACCGGCAAGGGGGTGATGGTGGTGCTGTCGGACTTCCTGTTCAAGGAGGGGTACGAGCAGGGGCTGCGGTCCCTGGCGGGGCGGGGGTACGACCTGGTGTGCATCCAGGTGCTGAGCCCGCAGGAGGTGAACCCGGAACTGGGCGGCGACCTGCGGCTGAGAGATGTTGAGGACGACGACCGCACCGAGGTGACCATCTCCGCGCCGCTGCTGAAGCGGTACAAGCAGAATCTGGCGGCGTACTGCGATCGGCTGCGGCTGTTCTGCGCGCGGCGGCGGGTCACCCTCATCACCGTGACTTCGGACGTCAAGGTGGAGACGCTCATGCTGGAGTATCTGAGGTCCAGGGGGGTGCTGAGATGAGTGAGGTGCTCCGGTGACGTGGCTCACCCCCATGGTGGGGATCGTGGCGGCGGGCGTCGCGGTGCCGGCGCTGCTGATCCTGTACTTCCTGCGGCTGAAGCGGCGCGATCTCGAGGTCTCGTCCACGCTGCTGTGGAAAAGGGCGATCCAGGATCTGCAGGCCAACGCGCCGTTCCAGCGGTTGCGCCGCAACCTCCTGCTGTTCCTGCAGCTTCTGGCGCTGGGGGCGGCGCTGGTGGCGGTGGCGCAGCCGCGCTTGGAGGGCGGGCTGGGGAGGGCGGAGAAGTCGGTGATCCTGATCGACCGGTCGGCGTCGATGTCGGTGGTGGACGAGACGCTGGACGGGAGGGCGGTGTCGCGGCTGGAGAAGGCCAAGGCGGACGCGCTGGCGTTTATTGATCAGATGCCGACGCCGGGGCTGTTGGAGGGGCTGGGGTCGGGCGGCGTTGGCGGGGGTGCCGAGGCGATGGTCATCGCGTTTGATTCGAGCGCGGAGGTGGTGCGGAGTTTCACGGGCAACCGCGGGCTGCTGCGGGAGGCGGTGCGGTCGATCGAGCCGAGCGAGACGGGGACTTCGATTGAAGAGGCGCTGCGTCTGGCGACGGCGTACGTGGGTCCGAAGGTGGTGGAGAACGTGGGCCTGACGGCCGGGGCGCCGCTGTACATCTGGTCGGACGGTGCGATCCCGGACATGGGGGCGTTCTCGCTGCACCCGCGGACACGGGTTGAACTGCGGGGTGTCGGGAAGCGTGAGACGGTGAACGTGGGGATCACGGCGCTGCGGGGGCAGCGGGCGTACGACAGCCCGAACGACCTGGCGGTGTTCGTGGGGTTGCAGTCGACGGACCCGGCGGAGCGGGCGGTGGAGGTTGAGTTGAGCGTGGACGGGGTGGTGGCGGCGGTGAAGCAGGTGCGGATGGCGGGGACGGGCGCGGCCAACGCGCCGGTGGGTGGTGCTGCCGCGACGGAGCCGGCGCCGTCGACCGGGGGCGTGGTGTTCCGGCTGGAGCGGCCCGCGGGCGCGGTGGTGACCGCGCGGGTGGTGGGGGAGGACGCGCTGGCGGTGGACAACGCGGCGCGGATCGTGGTGCCGGCGGCGAAGCGGCGGAAGGTCGCGCTGGTGACGGAGGGCAACCTGTTTCTTGAGTCGGCGCTGGGCGGGCTGCCGCTGGGGAAGGCGGAGGTGCTGAGCGCGGGGCAGTTCAGTGAACTGGTTTCGAAGGGGCGAACGAGTGAGTACGACGTGTTCGTGATGGACCGGGTGAACCCCGGACGGCCGGTGGCGGGCGCCGGGGGGCCGTCGAACGGGATGCCGGCGGGGCGGTACCTGACGTTCGGGGTTTCGCCGCCGATGCGCGGGGTGTCGGTCGTGCCGGCGTTGGAGGGAGTCAACCCGGAGGTGGTGGCGGACTGGGTGCGGGACCACCCCGCGCTGGAGAACGTGGGTCTGGATGCGCTGGTGGTGGCGCGGCCGATGCGTGCGGAGGCGTCCGAGAGCGTGAAGGTGGTGGCGCGGGGGACGACGGGGCCGCTGATGCTCGAAGCGGCGGACGGGCCGGCGCGGGCGCTGATCGTGTGCTTCGATCCGCTGGAATCGAACTGGCCGTTCGATGTGAGTTATGTGCTGTTTCTGGCGTCGGCGATCGGGTATCTGGGGGATGATGACCTGAACGCGGCGCAGCAGTTGGCGGCGGGGGCGTATCTGACGACGACGATGCCGGAGGGGGTGGCGCGGGCGGAGCTTCGCCCGCCGGAAGGGTCAGGAGGGGGGCGGGTGGAACTGGTCACGGGTCAGGACGGGCGCGTGTCGTACGGGCCGACGCGTCGGACGGGGTTGTACGAACTGACGTGGTCGGGCGCGGCGGGGCCGCGGGACGCGGTGGAAGGCGGGCGGGTGGCGCGGCGGTTCGCGGTGAACCTGTTTGACCCGAGTGAATCGGCGGCGCGGGTGCGGGCGGCGCTCGACCTTCCGGCGGGGCTGGCCACGGCATCAGCGGCGGAGGACCGGCGCGGTCTGCGGAACCTGTGGCCTTGGCTGCTGCTGGGGGCGGTGGCGGTGGTCATGCTGGAGTGGCTGATCTACAACCGCAAGACGTACGTGTGAGGCTTGTGGGGTGCGGGTGATTGTCGCGGCGGTGTGGTGGTCTGGGGCGTCATGGCGCGGCGCTGCGCTGATGTTGGATTCGAGCGGTCCCGCGCCCCTGCCGGCGAGAAGATGAGCAAGCGGTGGGGGGTTCACGCGCGGCGGCCTCGCCCGGGACCCGCCCCTCCCCCCGGGGGGGCTGAGACTGGTCTATGAACCGAGGGTTTTTCCGCGCACCGAGGCGAGGAGATGCTGGCGGAGGGATTCGATCGGGGCCGTGCCGGCCTCGGTTGAATCGGTGCCGCTGGCGACGGGGGTGAGTTTCATGGCGGCGGCGAGGACGGCGTCGAGGGCGATGGCGCTGGGTGGCTTCGCGAGCGCGTACGCGTCGTCGTCGGGGCCCTGGGCGCCCGGGGCGCTGGCGTTGCCGGCGGGGAGGACGCGGTGGACCAGGCCCGCCTCGCACAGCGCCGTGGTGAGCTGCTGGGTGACGGACTCGGGGATGCGGGTGGCGCGGGAGAGTTGGTCGAGGCGCATGGCCTGGCCGCGGGTGAAGGCGGCGGCGAGGTGCTGCATGAGGGCCACCGCGGCGGAGGGATCGACGACGTTGATGCGGGACTTCTGCGCCTCGGTTCGCTCGCGGAGTTTGGCCTCGTTGACCGTCTGGATGGCCCAGGCGACCTCGAGGCCGAAGAGGATGATGTACCAGGTGCAGTAGAGCCAGAAGAGCAGGATGGGGACCAGCGCGATGGGGCCGTAAACCTCGAGTTGCCCTCCGGCGGACTTGCGGATGAACCAGACGAGCAGGGCCTTCCCGAACTCCCAGAGGACGGCGGCGACGATGGCGCCGATGGCGGCGGGGCGGAGGCGGACGCGCGAGTTGGGCATCCGGAGGTAGGCGAAGAGCAGGAGGAGCCAGACGACGCCGACTTTGCCCGCGATCTCGATGGCACCGCCGCCCCAGGCGAGCCAGGCGGGGAGGCCGGAGGTGAAGTCGATCCAGAGGCGGCTGATGGCGACGGTGGCGCCGACGCCGACCGAGCCGAGGGTGAGGAGGGTCCAGTAGGTGGTGAGGCGCGTGAGCCAGCGGCGGCCGCGGGCGGCCTGGGTGATGGTGTTGAAGCTCTCCTCGACCTGGACGAGGAGGATGAGGGCGGCGTAGATGAAGACCAGCACGCTGATGGCGGTGATGGCGCCGTAGTTCAGCGAGGTCATGCGGGTGACGGCGTTGTTCACCCACTGCTCGATCAGCTGGGCGACGACGATCTGGGTCTCGGCGTGGTCGGCGGCGTGGGTGGGCGCGGCGGGGGTGGGCGCGGCGGGGGTTGGTGAGGCGGGGGTTGGTGAGGCCGGGTCGAGCGGCGACGGGCTGACGATGGTGAGTTCGGTGACGCCGGTGAACTCCATCACCTGGTTGAAGGCTCGACGGATGCCCTCTTCGCCGTAGAAACTGCGGGCGACGACGAGCGCGAGGACGAGGACGGGGACGGCGGAGAAGAGGGTTCGGTAGGCGAGGGCGGCGGCCATGAGCGGCGCGTTGTCGCGGAGGAGCATGCGCCAGCCGTGGCGTGCGAGGTCGTAGGCGTAGACGACGGCGCGCTGGAGGCGGTCGAGTTCCTGCTCGGGGTGGGTGATGCCGTGCCCGAGGCGTTGGGAGAAGCGTTTGGCGGTGGAGAGGGCCCGTGCTACCACACGCCGGCTCCTTCCTGGAGGGCTTCGTCGCGGTCGTCGGGGGGCGTCGTGGCGGTGAGGGCGTCGCCGGGCATGATGACGTGGAAGCCCTCGGGGTCGAGGCGGGGCTTGCGGGCGGCCCTTGCGGCGCCGGCCTTGGAACGGGCGGGCTTGAAGCCGCCCCGGGGCGCGCGCTCCAGGCCGCAGGCGACGCGGAGATCGCGGATCTCCTCGCGAGAGAGATCGCGCCAGTTGCCCAGCGTGATGGTGGTGAGGCGGAGCGGTCCGACGCGGACGCGGACGAGTTTCTTCACGCGGAGGCCGACGGCGTCGAGCATCTCCTCGACGGGGCGGGAGGGTGCGTCGGTGAGGGTGAGATCGATGACGGCCTTGTCGGGCGCGGCCTTGACGAGGCGGAGCGAGAGCGAGTCGGCGGGCTCGGGGCGTGGGTCAGCGGTCCGCGGGGCGGCGCGGCGGGGGTTGCGCGGGGCGCGGCGGAAGCGCTTCTCCTGGTCCTGCAGGCGGCGCTCGAGGTCGGCGACGGATTCGTCGGTGAGGCTGCCTTTGACCAGGGCGCGGTAGGTCTTGGAGATGCGGTAGCGGGCGTGGGTGAGGCGGTTGGCGATCTCGCCGTCGTTGGTGAGCAGGAGTAGGCCCATGGTGTCGTAGTCGAGCCTTCCGACGGGGTAGATGCGGGCGCCGGTGGGGTGGCGTACGAGGTCGGCGACGGTGCGGCGGCCCTCGGGGTCGGAGAGCGTGCACATGGTGCGGCGCGGCTTGTAGAGCATCACGTAGACGGGCGCTTCGGGTCGGGGCAGGACGTGGCCCTCGACCTCGATGGTGTCCTCGGTGGGTTCGACCCAGGCGGGGAGGCGGTCGACGACGCGGCCGTTGACTTTCACGCGGCCCTCGGTGATGAGTTCCTCGCATCGGCGTCGGGAGCCGATGCCGGCGGCGGCGAGGACGCGCTGGAGGCGGACGCCGGGGCCGAGATCGATCGGGGCTTCGGGTCTGGTGGCGGGGCGTTTCTGTTCTCGGGTGAGCGGCTTGGTGCGTGCCGAGAGCGGCCTGGGTCGTTCGCCGCGGCGCGGGTTGGGGCGGCCGGCGCGGTTCGTGCGGTCCGTCTCGGCGGTGGGTGAGTCGTCGCGGCGGGGAGCGCGGGGGCTTTTTTCGCGGTGGTTGGGTCCGCCGGGCCCGGCGCGTCGAGCGTGTGGAGGTTCGGCGCGGTCGCGTGGATCGCGGGAGCCGCGGGAATCGCGG
>CAZDYM010000072.1:0-9570 GCA_964509325.1 uncultured Phycisphaeraceae bacterium | reverse complement strand
TACACTCTTTCCCGGAGCCCCGCCGCCGACCCGACCGGGCCGAGCCACCGGGCGAGTGTCGCGAGCGGCGCCCGCTCGTCGTCGTCAAAGAACCCGGCGACGGTCCAGCCCGAGTCAAACGCCGCCTCCGCGACCACCAGCGCGTGGCCGCCCCCTCCGATCAGCGTGAGCGAGTTGGTCGTCGGGGTGGGCATCGCGGGGTCCGTCGGTCGCTGCACCGGCATCCGGGTCTCCGGGTTCAGGGGTCGGCACAATCGGCCCGTCGGCTGAACGATTCGGGGCGATCCCCGCCGAAGCCGACGCCCGCACCTATCCTCCGGCATGCAAGCCGGCGACGCCGATCAACCACACAGCGCCCACCCCGCCGACGCCGGACCACGCCTCGCCCAGGCGGACCCCTCGCCGCTGCGCCTCGGCTGCGTCGGCTATCTCAACACCCTCCCGCTCATCGAAGGGCTGGGCAAGCTCCGCGACGTCCGCCTCACGCTCACGGCCCCGGCACGCCTGTCGGACCTGCTCGCCGAGGGCGCGATCGACATGGGCCTGCTCAGCACCATCGACTACCAACGCCTCAGCGCCCCCGCCGAACCCTCCGAGCGTGGGCTGTGGATGATCCCCGCGGGCATGATCGGCTGCGACGGCCCCACGCTGACCGTCCGCCTCTTCAGCGCCGTGCCGTGGGAGCGCGTCACCCGGCTGCACGCGGATATCGACAGTCACACCTCGGTGGCGCTCGCGCGGATCATCCTGGCCGACAGGTTCGGGGTTCACCCGGAGGTGGTCGAGTTCGACACCGACGCCGACCGCTTGAAGCACCAACAGGCCAAGGACTGGCCCCAATCGCTGCTGCTGATCGGCGACAAGGTGATGACCAACACCCCGCCACCCGAGCGTTACCCGTACCAACTCGACCTCGGTGAAGCGTGGAAGGCGCAGACCGGCCTGCCGTTCGTCTACGCGGTCTGGATGTGCACCGACGCCGGCGCATCGGACCCTCGCATCATGACCATCTCGGCGGTTCTCGACCGCCAGCGCCGCCACAACGCCACGCGCCAGCGGTGGATCATCGATCAACGCGCCGCGCTGCGCGGCTGGCCCCCCGATCTGGCGGAGCATTACACCCACGACCTGCTCCGCTTCGAGGTGCGCGACGAGCACCGCCGCGCCGTCGACGAGTTCTTCGACGCCGCGCTGCGTCACGGCGTGATCCCGCGGCGCGTGCCCTCCCGCTGGCTCGACTTCGCGTGAGTTCACACCGCGTTCACGGCGCGATGAGCGCACGATCGCGCTCGCTCGGGCCGTTCAAAAGAAAAACCGTCGGTCGAGAGCTCCGATTCTCGACCGACGGCATGGCACGGCGAAGACCGCCGTGTTTCTTCAGATGAGGGGGCCTTCCGCCCGAGCACCGCCTTGGGGACGGTGCCGAAGCAGGCTACCGTAGACGCGCCGCGCAGGTCGTCAACGGGAACTCGATGAGATCGCCGAAAATCACTTAAGTCGTTTATGGACAAAGATTTACAAAAACAGAGCGATCCCTTGGTCTCCGCCTGCTTCGTCGACGTCGCCGTGTGCGCGATTGTGCGATTCCCCGGTCCGACTGACCTCAATCTGTTGGGTCATGGTGGTCCAGAGCCCCATCTGTTGATCACCAAACGTCTTGCGAACACGTTCTACCCCGGCTATTGGGAACTCCCCGGTGGAAAACTCGACCCCGGAGAGGCCCCGGCGGCGGCGGCGGTCCGCGAAGCCCGGGAGGAACTCGGTGTCGAGGTGGCCGTCGACGCCGTCCTCGAACCCATCGAGCATGTCTACGACCACGCCCGGGTTCGCTTGTTCACCTGCGTGGGCCGCCTCACCCCGGGTTCCGCGGCGCCCCGTGATCTTCAGGTGGCCGCCCACGCCTGGTGCCGCCTCGACGACCTGCCGTGGGAGGAGTTCCTGCCGGCCAACGTTCGCGTGATCACGGCGCTGCGCCGGCACCTCGACGCGGCGCGGCATGCTCCACAACGCGGCCCCTCGGAGCGTCGACAGGCGTGAGCCGCGGACGGACCTCGCCGTGGCGGCGGGCCCGAGGGCCGAGGGCGTGACGCTCAACACGCGGCCGAACGTCACCAAGGCGGCACGCGCCGGACCTGATCCTCCTGCGCACGGACGGTCATGAGCGAAAGCCGCGCGCCACGCAACGCCCGCCGGCGAAGGCACGGCGGTTTGCCGGGATCGGCGCAGCGCGCGGCGTTCAGCCGCCGCTGAGCCGCCTGAACCGCGCCAACGCCATCACCGGGAAGTAGTGCCGGTAGTGGTGGTAGCGCAGATAGAACACCTTGGGGAACCCCGTGCCGGTGAACCAGGCCTCGCGCCACAGGCCCGCGGGGTCGCCCACGGTGTGGGTGGGGAATCGCGGCGGCGGCGTGGGCGGCGCGTCCTCGCTCAGTTGGTTCCGCTCCAGCCAGGCGATGGCCCGCTTCACGGCGGGGTCGTCCGCACCGGCCAGTTCCATCATGGCGCACACACCCCAGGCCGTTTGCGAAGGCGTGCTCGGGCCCCGCCCCATGAGCGACTCATCGAGGTACGAGTTCGCGGTTTCGCCGAAGCCGCCGTCTTCGTTCTGCGCGCCGCGGAGCCATTCGAGCGTGCGCCGGAGATACGGCGCACCCATCGGCTCCCCGACGGCGGCGAGACCCCCGATCGCCTGCCACGTGCCGTAGAGGAAGTTCACGCCCCAGCGTCCCCACCAGCAGCCTTGCGGGCGCTGCCGGGCCTTGAGGTAGGCGACGGCGCGCCGGACTTTGGGGTGCTCGCGCGACACGCCGCAGGTGATGAGTGCTTCGAGCGTGCGCCCGGTGATGTCGGCGCAGGAGGGGTCCTGCATGGCGTTGTGGTCGGCGAAGGGGACGTGCTCCATCCACTCGCGGTGCCGGGTGCGGTCGAAGGCGGCCCACCCGCCGTCGTCGTTCTGCATCGCGAGGATCCAGTTGATCCCGCGCCGGGCGGCGTCGCGGGCGCGGCGCGCGACGGGGGCCTCCGAGCCGCGGGCCGCCCGCCACAGAGCCTTGCACACCATCGCGGTATCGTCGACGTCGGGGTACCAGTCGTTGCGGTACTCAAAGGCCCAGGCGCCGTGGGCGTGCCCGGGGCCCATGCCGGTGACGGCGGCGCGGTCCTCGGGGGTCAGGTTCGCGGCCCAGTCCCCCACCAGCGTGACCTCGCGGCCCAGCAGCCAGTTCACCGTGGCGGCGATGCGCGGGTCGTTGTCCACCGTCCGGCCCGCCTCGGTCAGCGCGTACAGCGCGATGCCCGTGTCCCACACCGGGCTGAAGCACGGCTGGATCCTCGCATGCTTCTCGTCGGGCAGGTCGACGATGAACCGGTCCAGTTCCCGTTCGGCGTTCACGATGACCGGGTGCGAACGCGGGTACCCCAGCGCCTGCAGCGCGATCTGGATGTACACCATGGGCGGGAAGATCGCGCCCAGCCCGTCGGTGGTGTGCGCGGTCATGCGTTCCAGCAGCCACGCCTCGGCGGCGCGGACGGCCCGCCGGCGCGTGCCGAACACACCGCGGCGCTGCATCCACTTCAGCGCCGCGTCGATGGTGAGGAAGAGGTTGGTCCACTCGAAGGGGCCGCCCGGGGCGCGGTCCTTGTTGAGGCGGTGCCGCGCGGACTGATCCAGGAACAGTTCGCCGATGCCGCGAACGGAATCGACGCGGCGCACCGGGCGCAGGGCGCTGCACAGGGCCAGCGGCAGGATCATGGTGCGGGTCCACGCCGCCACTTTGGTGAGGTGGAAGGGCGAGAACCGGGGCAGCAGCGCGATTTCGGGCGGGATGGCCGGGCAGGCGTCCCAGCTTACCTGCCCCAGGCACGCCAGGTAGAACGTGCTGAAGGTGTTGATGCGCTCGGCGCCGCCCATCTCATGGATGCGGGATCGCGCGGCGGCCATGTGCGGCGCGTCGGCGTGGTCGCGGGCCGGGTCGCCGAAGAGCTTGAGCGTGAAGTACGCCTTGACCGTCGCCGAGAGGTCCGGGGGCGAGCCGGGGTACTGCCCCCAGGTCCCGTCCTCGCGCTGCAGGCGGCGCAGGTGGACCAGCATCCGAGACCACAGGGCCCGCTCGCCTTCGCGCACCTCTCCCGGCGCGTCCTGCCCGAGGATCGCCTTCATCAGCAGGTACTCGGTGATGAGGATCGAGTCGCCCTCGAGTTCGGCGCACCAGTGCCCGTCGGGCTTCTGCACGCCGAAGAGGGCCTCGACCGCGCGGGCGAGGTGGTCGGCGTGTGCCGGCGCGGCCGTGCCGCCGGGCGTCCCGGCCCGACCGGACTTCGCCGCGTCGGTTCCGGCGGGAACGGGGCGCTCGGCGGGCAGGATGGGTGCAAACGCGGTCATCAGGTCTCGGGTGGTCCGTCGGACGATCGGCAGGGCGGGAACCATAGAGCAGTCCCCGACCCGCCGCGGTCTATCCTCGGGCATGACCCGACCCTCAGATGCCGACCACCGCTGGACAATCCGCGACCGTTCCACGGCGTTCAAGGCCCGGCGCTGGGAGGTCGAGCGCAGCCTCCGCGCCCGCGCCGGCACGGACGCCCTGCACGAGTTCTTTCTCGTCCGCATCCCGGATTTCGTGCACGTCATCGCCCTCACGCCCACGCGGGAACTGGTCATGGTCCGCCAGTACCGGCACGGGCTGGAGGCGCCGACGCTCGAGTTTCCGGGAGGTTTGCTGGACCCTTCCGACGCCTGCCCCGCCTCGGCGGCCCGGCGCGAACTGCGGGAAGAAACCGGCTACACCGCGCCGGTGCTTCGGCCCTTGCCGGTGCTCCACCCCAACCCGGCCCTGCTCACCAACCGGGCCCACTTCTTCGTGGCCGAGGGCGCGACCCCGGAGCACGCAACGGAACTCGAACCGACCGAGGACGTGGCGTTGGTCCTGATCCCCCTGCACAAGGCGCTCGAGGCGGCCCGAACCGGGACCATGGGGCTCACCAACGCGACGCACGTGGCGGCCCTCTTCATCGCGGGATTGGCTGCAACCTGACCGCCACGGAGGGGCTCGTCAGGTGCTTCGGGGCCGGCGTCCGAGGCGCGGCCGGCGGGTGAATCCCGCATCGGTTCTCGCGTCCAACGAAGCCGCGACCCCGATTTCACGACCCCAGTCCACCCACCCCGATGTCCCCACCCCGTTCCTCGAACCCCGATTCCCCGGCGGGGTTGTGCGGTTGCGAACCTCCGCCGTCCGAAGACCGATACTCTGTGGGCCACCGTTTCGACCCGAGGGATCGGACCTTACTCCCGAGACACCCGACCATGCACCAAACTCGCAACAGCCCCCTTTGCCTTCTTGCTGTCATGTTCATGAGCGTGCTCGCGCCGGTGCTCGGTGGGTGCGCGGCATCGCGCGCGAGTTCGCGTGCCGTCGAAGTGCCCGAGGGGCTGAGCCGGCTCGCGGTGGACGTGCGGAATGTCCGCGGGAGCGTCGAACTCCGCGTCAACCCGCGGATGAAGGGGGCGCTGATCGAGAGCAACGCCCGCGTTGCCACCAAGGACGACTTCAGCCCCGAGAGGGACCGCGACATCGTCGACGGTCTGGCGGTCAGCGCCGAACTGCTGGGCGGCGAGGACGGCAACGCCGTGCTGAAGATTGTTTCGACCAGCCCGCGGCCCGAGGCGGAGGACCAGGCGATCGATCTGATGATCACCGTGCCGCGATGCGACGGGGTGAGCATCGACAACCGCGGCGGGCTGGTGATGGTGGTGGGGGCCTCGGGCGCTCACAGCATCACGAACCGGGACGGCCCGGTGGAGGTGCGCACCAACAACCCGATCACCGACCCGGTGACGCTCACGACCACCGACGGGAACATCTACTACCAGGTGCCGGCGGGGTCCTCCGGCGCGTTCGACCTGCTGACGATGAAGGGCGAGTGCGCCTTCCGCAACGAGGTGACGGACGCTCAGAAAGAGACCTACGCCACGCGGGAGACGCTGGCGACGGTGCTGAACAACGGCGACAACCCGGTCATCGCGCGCACCAACCAGGGCGACGTGCGGGTGTGGGTGATCAAGGACCCGGTCGGCCTGACCCGGATGTACAAGAAGACCATCCCCGATTTCCGCGACATGCTCTACCTCGACGGCTCGCAGCGCTATATGCGCAACCTGCCGGACGACGCCAAGCGGAACACCGACTACGAGCGCTGGTACAACATCCGGTGAACGGCGCCGACGACACCCCGAACGCCCCGGGAGGTGCTTCCCGATGGTTTGGCTTTGATTGGGGTGTTCATCGGGCCTGTTCCGTGGGATGACCTGCAATCGATCCGCCGCGGCCGCGTTCCGCTCAGGAATGATCCCGAGAACCGGAGGCG
Organism: uncultured Phycisphaeraceae bacterium; assembly: GCA_964509325.1. Classification (GTDB taxonomy): domain Bacteria; phylum Planctomycetota; class Phycisphaerae; order Phycisphaerales; family UBA1924; genus JAFLCM01. The sequence continues at coordinate 3,210 of CAZDYM010000072.1, read as the reverse complement.
CGCGATGATGTCGAACAGATCTCGTCTGATGGTTGCGGCGGCGGTCACCTTGTCCGCCTTCAGCGCTGGACCGGTCTCGGGGCAGTCCTTGCCGCCCACCTTCAGCGACGTGGCGTACGGGACGGACAGCCCCGCCCAACGCCTGGACATCTACCTGCCGCCCGGGCCGGTCATCGAGCGTCCGGTGGTGGTGTGGGTTCACGGCGGGGGCTGGTCGAGCGGAGACAAGTTCCCCACGCTGAAGGCCGCGGCGGTCGTCTCGCTGGGTTTCGCGTTCGTGAGCATCAACTACCGGCTCACGGGCGAGGCCATTCACCCCGCGCAGATCAACGATTGCCGGGGCGCGGTCCGCTGGATCCGCGCCAACGCGGCGACGTACGGGTTCGATGGCGACCGGGTTGGTGTGTGGGGCTCCTCGGCGGGCGGGCACCTGGTGGCGCTGCTGGGAACCAGCGGCGGCGTGACCAGCCACGAGGGCGTGGACCTGGAGGGGAGCGTGGGCGGCAACCTCGGGCTTTCCTCGCGCGTGCAGGCCGTGTGCGACTACTTCGGTCCGACGGACTTTTTCGATCTTGACCCGTCCCACGGGACGCCGACGTCGCCGGAATCGCGCCTCGTCGGGTTCTGGATTCAGGAGGTTCTGGACAACCTCAACAACCCCGCCTTCGCGCCGCGGGTCTCCGTGCTGGAGAGCGTGTCGAGCCGCACCTTTGTCACCCCGGATGACCCGCCGTTCCGCATTGCCCACGGCGACGCGGACCCCGTCGTCCCCGTCGGGCAGAGCATCTCGCTGGCGGGCGACCTGTCCGCGGCGGGCGTGCCCAGCACCCTTGTCGTGTACCCCGGCGCGGGCCACGGGGTGCCCGCGGCCGAGGACCTGCAGGCTCGCCAGTTCTTCGTCAGCACGTTCAACGTTCCGCCGTGCACCGGCGACGGGAACGGCGATCGGCGCGTGAACACCGCGGATCTCGCCGGTCTTCTCGCGGTGTTCGGCCGGACGGGAGCGCCGGGCAGCCCGGGCGATCACGACGGCTCGGGGGTCATCAACACGCAGGACCTGACCATCCTGCTGAGCAACTTCGGGGCGACCTGTCCCGCGCCGTGACCGCCCTGTTTCCGCGGGGCCACGACTCTACAATCGGCCTCAATGGCCAGCCCCACCTTCCTCACCGACAAACCGGTCCTCGTCCAGCGCATCCCCACCGCCCCGTGGGGCGACCCGAAGGATCGGCACATCGTGAACTACGACGAGTACGTCCGCACCGGCGGGTACGAAGGCCTGCGCAAGGCCGTGACGATGGCGCCGGACGCCGTGGTCGCCGAGGTGAAGGACGCGATGCTGCGCGGGCGCGGGGGCGCGGGGTTCCCGACGGGCCTCAAGTGGACGTTCCTGCCCAAGTACGACCTCGCGAAGCCGGCCAGCGAGCAGCCGCGGTACCTGGCCATCAACGCCGACGAGTCCGAGCCGGGGACGTTCAAGGACCGGCTGCTGATGGACTTCGACCCGCACCTGGTGCTCGAAGGCATCGCCATCGCGTGCTACGCGTGCCGCCTGAGCAGGGCGTACATCTACATCCGCGGGGAGTACCACCACCAGGCGATGGTGCTCGAGGCGGCGATCAAGGAGGCGTACGCCAAGGGCATCTTCGGTCCGCAGGGGCTGCTCGGCGGCGCCCAGACCGCAACCGGAGACAAGTGGGCGGTCGAGTGCTACGTGCACCGCGGCGCGGGGGCGTACGTCTGCGGCGAAGAAACGGCGCTGCTGGAATCGCTCGAAGGCAAGCGCGGCTGGCCGCGGATCAAGCCGCCCTTCCCCGCCGTCAAGGGCCTCTTCGGCAGGCCCACCATCATCAACAACGTCGAAACCCTCGCCCACCTGCCCAGCCTCATCTTCAACGGCAAGCAGTGGTTCATGAACCAGGGCGTCGCCAGCAAGTCCGGTGGCCCGCCCTCGTTCGGCACCAAGCTCATGGGCGTGTCGGGGCATGTCAACAAGCCCGGCGTCTTCGAGTTCGAACTCGGGATCCCGCTCCGCACCATCGTCGAGCAGCACTGCGGCGGGATGCGCAAGGGCAAGAAGTTCAAGGGCGCCATCGCCGGCGGCGTTTCAACGGGCATCCTCGGGCCCGACCAGTTCGACGCGCCGATGGACTTCGACATCGGGCGCAACTACGGCGTGCTGGGCCTGGGCACCGCGTGCCCCACGGTCTTTGATGAAGATACGGACATGGTCGCGGTGGCCCGGAACATCGCGCGGTTCTTCAAGCACGAGAGCTGCGGCCAGTGCACGCCGTGCCGCGAAGGGTCGGGGTGGCTGTACCAGTTGCTCAGCCGCATCGAGGCGGGCGACGGTCGCACGAAGGACCTCGATCTCACCCTCGAGATCGCCACGAGCATGGGCGCGATGCCGGGGACGACGATCTGCGGCCTGGCCGACGGGAACAACTGGGCGGTGCGGACGATCTTGAACAAGTACCGCGATGAGTTCGAGGCGCGGGTCCGCCCGACGCTGGTGCCGGTGACGGTGAGCGTTGGGGCGATGGCGAATCGGTGAGGGGCGGGGCGGGGCTTTGACGCCGACGATCCGCTCCGCCACCATCCCAGGATGCCCAATCTCACCGGCCTCCTTGGGATCGCGGTGCTTGTCCTCCTCGCCTTGGCCATGAGCTGGAACCGTCGGAGCGTCCCGTGGCGATTGGTTGTCGTTGGCATCCTTCTGCAGGTTGTCCTCGCCGCGCTCATGCTGCGGGTGCCCGGGGCCACGTGGGTGTTCGATCAGGCGGCGTGGCTGGTGAACGGCGTGATCGCCCAGTCCGAGGCGGGCATCGCGTTCATCTTCGGCGAGAAGCTCAGCAACCCCTCGGGCCCCTGGGGGTTTGTCTTCGCGTTCAAGGTGCTGCCGATCATCATCTTTTTCGCGTCGCTGATGAGCGTGCTCTATCACCTGGGCGTCATGCAGCGGCTTGTCGCGGCGCTCGCGTGGCTGATGCGCCGCACCATGGGCGTGACGGGCGCCGAGGCGATGTGCATGGCCTCGGGCATCTTCCTGGGGCAGACCGAGTCGCCGCTGACCGTCAAGCCCTTCCTGAAGGACATGACGCGGGCGCAGCTCATGACCGTCATGCTGGGCGGCTTCGCCAACATCGCCGGCAGCGTGCTCGGGGCCTTCGTGATGATGCTCGGCGGTGACGACGACGCCCAGCGCATCCT
>CAZDYM010000071.1:3562-9623 GCA_964509325.1 uncultured Phycisphaeraceae bacterium | reverse complement strand
GGGGGGGGCGGGGGGGGGGGGGGGGCGGGGGCCGGGGGCGGGGGGGGGGGGGGGGTCGCTGGGCATGACGGCGACGCCGTCGCGGAGTTTGAATGAGCCGGCGGCGGCGACGCGTTCGCCGGGGTTGAGTCCTTCGAGGATGATGACGTCGGTGCCGATGGCGGGCCCGGTGCGGATGAAGCGCTGGACGGCCTTGAGGGTCGGGGGCGGGGGCATGCCGGGGGGAGCGGGCGTGGCGGGTTCGCCGGGCTTCTTCTCGATGGGGACGATCACGAAGACATGGTCGCCGAAGGGTGCGCGGCGGACGGCGGTGGCCGGGACGGCGAGGAAGGGCTTCTCGGCGTCGACGGGGACCTGGACATCGACGAACATACCGGGGCGGAGGCGTTCGCCGGGGTTGTCGACGATGGCGCGGAGGCGGATGTTGCGGGTGTCGCGGTTGGCGGCGGCGTCGATGGCGACGACTTCGACCTTGATGGGCTGGTCGCCGAAGACCGAGGCCCTGGCCATGACGGTCATGCCCGGGGTGACGCGGGCGAGGTGCTCCTGGGGGACGGCGAAGTCGACGTAGATGCGGTCGGTGACGCTCTGGAGGGTGGTGATCTCGGCGCCTTCCTGGAGGTACTGGCCGGGGTGGACCGAGCGGATGCCGACGCGGGCCTTGAAGGGGGCGGTGAGGGTTTTCTTGGCGATGATGGAGCGGGTCTGCTCGGCGCGGGCCCTGGCGGTCTCGATCTCGGCCTTCATGCGGTCGCGCTGGGCGCGGCTGGAGACCAGGGCGGCCCGGGCTTCGTCCATGTCCATCTCGGGCGCGGCCTTGCTCTCGACGGCCTGGCGCATCCGGTTGACGCGGGTCTCGGCGAGCGCGATGTCGCTCTCGACCATGCGGACGTTGGCCTGGGCGGCCTCGATGGCGGCCTCGAAGGCGGCGAGCTCGGCGCGCTCGGTCGTGTCGTCGAGGGTGAGCAGGACGGCGCCGGCCTCGACGACCTGGCCGGAATCGAACCTGACTTCGCGGACGGTGCCGGCGACCTCGTTGCTGAGGGTGACGGACTGCAGCGCGAAGACGGTGCCGACGAGCTGGGCCTCGGGGCGCCAGTTGACGGCTTTGGCGTCGACGATCTCGACGGCCTCGAACATCTCGAAGGGGGGCGGCGGGGGCGCGGTGATCCGGCGGTACTTCCAGATCGCCAGGGCGGAGCCGACGAGCAGGACCGAACCGATGACTCCGACGCCGACCAGCGTTGTGCGGACTTTGCTCATGGTGGGGTTGCCGGCGCGCGACGCGGGGAAGAGGGCGGCGCGCGAGGTCGGAACGATAGGGTGCGCGCGGGGGAGAGTCCACGCTCCGCGGGCCGCGGTCGTGGAAACGAACGCACCGCCCGTTCCCCTGAGGGATGGGCCGGTGTGTGGCGTGGGCGTGCTCACCGCGGGGAAACCGTCACTCGATGTCGAGGTCGCGGAGGAAGGCGGCGAGTTCGTTCTGCTGCTTGGCCTCGGTGTCGCGGAGCGAGGTCATCTGCTTGGCGATCTGCTCGACGCGGGTTTCCTGTTCGTTCAACTTGCTCATGTAGCGGGCGTAGAGGTCGCTGGCGCGGTCGATGCGGCTCATGTTCTCGCGGACGCGGGCTTGGTCCTGGGTGATCTCGTTGTTCTCTTCGTTGAGGCGGTTGATGGAGGCGCGGGTTTCGAGGATGCGGGCCTGGATCTCGCCGGCCTTTCGGACGGCGTCGACGACGGCCTTGCTGGCGACGCCGGAGGTTGCGTACCCGAGGAGGGTGTCGGGGGCGAGTTCGGTGACCGCCATGGAGGTGCTGTGGACGAAGGACTCGACGACGGTGAACTCGAGGGCTTTGCCGGCGTCGACCGTGGTTTCGAAGCGGTGGGCGGAGTCGGTGGTTTCGAGGACGCTCTTGGGCTCGACGAGGTCCCAGTTGTGGCGTCGGGGGTGCTCGATGACGAGGGTGCGGCCCTTGGCCGCGTCGCGGTTGTCGAAGAGGTACTTCGCGGTGGCCTTCAGCGTGCTCTTGATGATGAGGGTGCCCTTGCTGATGGTGACCTTGCTGACGGTCTGGGTGTCGGTGTTCTCGGTGCGGGCGGCGACGTCGAGGTCCAGCGCGTAGGCGAGCAGGCGCGAGGCGCCGCGGGAGGTGTGGGGGATCTGGGCGTCGCCGGCGTAGGCGCCGGCGTCGAAGACGGAGATGGGCCCGGGCATGAGGTGCAGGCCGGTGGAGTTGGTGAGCGAGAGGCCGCGCATGGGGTTCTTGAGCGCGTCGCTCGGGTTGTAGATGGAGACTCGGCGGGCGTCGATCTCGGCGCCGAGGATGGGCAGCATGGCCGACTGCTGGCGCTGGATGGAGACGGGCGTGGAGACGGCGTACATGAACTGCTCGCCGGCTTCGACGCCCTCGGCCTGGGTGGAGGCGGAGAGGAACTGGGAGTCCATGGCTTCGAGGGCGCCCCCCGCGCTCTTGGAGGCGAGCCGGTCGTCGCGTTGCATGCGAGCGCCTTCGGCGCGCCCCACGGAAGCGTCGAGATCGGCGACGGCCTGGTTTGCCACCATGCTCGCCGGCGCGGGCGCCGACGCCGGCGCCGCCCCGGCGAAGGCGTACTGGCGGATGCCATCCTCAAACGCCCGGCCCGCCAGCGCCCCCGGCACGGGCACCGGGAGCGCGGGGCGCGAGCCGAAGACCGGCTGGTAAAGGTTCATGGTGAAACTGACCGGGCGGCCCGAGGCGAGCGAGAGCGACACGTTCTCCCAGTCGGTGTCGGTGGTGTTCTCGACGATGGCCCAGCCCTGGATGAGGGGCTTCTTGTCCTTCTCTTCGGGGAGGACGACGCGGTACGAGGCTTTCCACACGGGCATCTCGTGGACGTAGGCGGCGACGACGCGCCGGGGCTTGTCGGCGCCGGCCTGGCCGGCGGTGAAGGAGAGTTCGACCGCCTTCATGCGGTCGGCGCGCTGCTCGGCGATGGCGGCGAGCGCTTTGTTGAGTTCGTCGGTCAGGCGCGGGTCGGCGAACTCGAAGGCGGAGATGCGTGAGACGGCGACGGCGCGGACGCCCTTGTCGGTGACGAGGGTGACGTACGGCTCATCGAAGTGTCCGGGGTTGCCGCCCGGGGTGGCGGGGACGACGGTCTTGCGGGATTCGACGTTGAGGATGGAGCCTTCGAGAGCGGTGTCCGGGGTGGTGAGTCGGACCTTGGCGCCGCGCATGGCGCGGAACAGGGCGTCGATGCTGGGGGCGTTGGAGAGGTCGATCTCGAAGCCGGCGAGGCGTCGCTCGATGGGGGACTGGGAGGCGTAGGCGACGGCGCCGGCGCGCCCGCCGTCGAGATCGAGCAGGACGAGGGATTTGAGGATGTCGTTGACCTGCTGGGTTTCGAAGCGGAGGGAGACGGCTTGGTCGCCGGTGATGGTCCCTTCGCGCTGGAACGAACCGACGCCGGAGCGGTAGAGGGTGATGCGGGTGAGGGGGAGCTGGGCGTTGGCCCGCTGGGCGTCGGCGGCGAGGGCGGGAGGAACGTGGGCGGCGGAGATCGCACACCCGGCGGCGAGCACGAGAGCGGTGACGGGAAGTCGCATGATGATGAGTCCCCTGGTGGTGACGTGGAGCGCGGCGCGGGCCGGGGAATCCGGCGTGGTCCGCCCGGGCGTGGATGGTACCGGCGGCGCGGGGTTGGGGTGCGGGCGGGTGATCGCGGGCATGGCGAGCGTGGGGATCGCTGCTCGGCGCCGCCGGGCGGGGCCGCGGTCGGCGCTGCGCGGGGGCGGTTCTCGGCTACTGGAGGGGTGGCGCGGTGTTCGAGGTGACGAGCGCGATGACGCCGACGGCCATGCAGGCGGCGGCGATGAGCCCGAGCAGCCACGCGGCCCGGCGGACGACGCGGTCCTCGTGCTCGGCGCGGGCCTTGGCCTGGGCGTAGGGCGTGGTGGTGAAGGTGACCATGTGGTACAGCGAGGTGTACCAGCGCGGGAAGAGGCTCTCCAGGAGGTGCTCGAGGCGTTTCTTTCGGCGGAAGGCGGGCGAACCGGCCTTGTCGCGCATCTCGATGAAGTTGTCGAGGGCGAGTTCGGCCAGCGCGTCGGTGTTGGGCTTGCGCTCGCCGGCGTAGCGGGCGTAGGCGGCGGCGAGGTCGGTCGGGGACTCGCGCAGGCAGCGGGCCAGGGTGGAGCAGTCCTCGAAGCTCGCGTTCATGCCCTGGCCGTAGAAGGGCACGACGGCGTGGGCGGCGTCGCCGACGAGCACGGCGCGGTGCGAGAAGTTCCACGGGGCGCAGCGGACGGTGACGAGCGAGGCGGTGGGGTTGTGCTCCCAGTCGTCCTTGAGGTTGGGGATGAGGGGGACGGCGTCGGGGAACTCGCGTTCGAAGAAGCGGAGGGCGTCGTCGCCGGAGGGCATGGACTCGAAGGAGTTGGGGCCTTTGAAGGGCCAGAAGAGGGTGCAGGTGAACGAGCCGTCCTGGTTGGGCAGCGCGATCATCATGAAGGTGCCGCGGGGCCAGATGTGGAGCGCGGCGGGGTCGAGGCGGAAGCGGGCGGGCCCGAGGGCCGATGGCCCGGGGGCGGGTGGGAACCCGTTGGCGCCGGGGGGCGCCGGGGGGATGGTGAGTTCCTTGTAGCCGTGCTCGAGGTAGTCCTGGCGGTAGTCGAAGCGGTCGCGTTTCTGCATCGAGGCGCGGACGGCGGAGAAGGCGCCGTCGGCGGCGATGACGGTGTCGGTGTCGATCGTCTCGACGGCGCCGCCGGGGCCGACGAGCTCGGCGCGTCCGGTGTCGAGGTCGAGGTTGATGCAGCGGCGGTTGAAGTGGATGGTGACGGCGGGCTCGCGCTCGGCGGCGTCGAGGAGCACGGCGTTCAGAGCGGCGCGGGAGATGGAGTTGATGGCGAGTTCGCTGTTCCGGGAATATGGCTGGAAGGCGAGGTCCCCGCGCCGCGGGTGGATCATCCGTCCGCGCATGGGGATGGCGGAGGCGAGGACCTGCTCGGCCAGGCCGAGTTCGCGGAGGGCCTCGATCCCGCGGGTGGAGAGGGCCAGGTTGATGGACCTGCCGCGCTCGGGGGCGCCGACGCGGGGGTCTGGGCGGCGTTCGTAGAGGATGACCCTCCGTTCACCCCGGAAGGCGCGGGCGAGGGCCACGGCCATGAGGGCGCCGGAGAGGCCGGCGCCGAAGATGGTGAAGTTCGGTTCGCGCTGCGGCATGGGGGGCGAGCGTACTTCGGGGGCGCTGGGGACGCCGACGGCGGCGCGGGGATGGCTCCGTGGGCGTCAGCCGCACCCGGACCGTCGGGCGTTCCCGGTCAGACGAGGAAGCAAGGCCGGTGTGCGGGTGTTCAGGGCGTGGGCGGCGGCGCCGCCGGGTCGATGCGTGGGAACAGTCCTTCGCCCTTGACGATCGGGGTGCCGGGCTTGAGGCCGCCCCACTCGCAGAGTTCGCCGAGGGGTTTCGAGAAGCGGCCTTGGGCGTCGGGGGTTTCCTGGCCGAAGCGGCGGAGGATCTCGGCCATCTTGGTCGGCATCGCGGGGGAGAGGAGGGTGGCGGCGATGCGGAGGGCTTCGGCGGAGCAGGCGAGAATCGTCGCGACCCGCGCTTTGTTGTCCGGGTTCTTGGCGAGTTTGAATGGCTCGGTGGCGTGGATGAGCCTGTCAACCTCGTCGGACACTCGCTTGCACTCGATCATCGCTTCCGCCACGCGGAGGCCCGAGATCAGTTCCACGGACCTCGACCGCGTGATGTTCGCGACGAACGCGACGCGCCGGCACGCGTCCAGCAGGGGATCGCCCGTCTCGCCGTGCTTGGCGATCGTGGCGAAGGTTGGCTCGGGCGTCGGGCACTTCCCTTCGCAGTACTTCTCGATCATGTTCGACACGCGGCTGAACGCGTTGCCGATGCCGTTGGCGAGGTCGGCGTTGTAGACCTCGACGAACTTGGCGTGGGAGAAGTCGGCGTCGGTGGCTTCGAGGGGCCCCTGTGTGAGCATGAACCAGCGCCAGGCGTCGACGCCGTAGGCCGTGCAGTACGCCTTGATGGTGTCGAGATCGATGAAGTTGCCCAGGGT
>CAZDYM010000071.1:0-3462 GCA_964509325.1 uncultured Phycisphaeraceae bacterium | reverse complement strand
AGCGCGTCGATCCAGACGTACGTCACGTGCCTGCCGCCGTCCTTCGCCGGGGGCACGGGCAGCGGGATGCCCCACGAGAAGTTCGTGCGGCTCACCGGCACGTTCTGCAGGCCCTCGGGGGCGTTCAGCCGCCCCAGCACCTCGTTCCGGCGTGCCTCGGGCATGACGAAGTCCGTGGTGCCGATGAGTTCCTTGAGCCATCCCTGGTACTTGCTGAGGCGGAAGTAGTAGTTCTCTTCCTTGGCGCGGACGAGGGGCTGGCCGTTGAACGCCTTGTAGCCTCTTTCCCGCGCGGTGTTCTCGGGGACGTACTCCTCCTGGCCCTCGTCGTACCAGCCCTCGAACTCGCCGAGGTAGATATCGCCGGATTTCAGCAGCCGCGAGAGCGCCTCGGCGACCTGCTTCTCGTGGCGCGGCTCGGTGGTGCGGATGAAGTCGTCGTTCGATGAACCGACGTACCCGAGGGCCGCCTTGAAGTGCTCGGCGTTCTCATCGGCGAGCTGCTGGGCGGTGATGCCGCGGGCCTGCGCGGATTTCTCGACCTTCTGGCCGTGCTCGTCGGTGCCGGTGAGAAAGAAGACGTCTTTCCCGGCGGCGCGTTGAAAGCGTGCGATCGCGTCGGCGACGATCGTGGTGTAGCAGTGCCCGACGTGGGGGCGGTCGTTCACGTAATAGATCGGGGTGGTGATGTAGAACCGGTCGGCGGTGGGCATGGGGGTGATTGTACGGGTGGGGTCCGGCGGGGCTGTCAGGGGCACGCTCTGTGTTCTCTCCGGCGCGAAGGGTCGGGCTCCGGGAAGGAGTTGTTGCCGCTGGCCTGCGTCGGCGCGCTGCCAGTCCCGCCGGAGGGAATCTCGACCGGTGGTGCCGCTCCGACCGCGCGGTCGGGCAGTCCGAGGTCGAGGGAGCAAAGGTCGGCGGCAAGGGGGCGGAGATCCGTTCCCGTTTCGGGATCCGATGGAGTACGATCAGGCAGCGCGGCGTTGCCGACGGCCGGACGACCAAGGGAGATTCCCATGCTGACCACGATGATGCTCGTCGCCTCGCTGAGTGCCGCCGCTCCGGCGGCACCCGCTTCGGCGGTCATGTTCGCTTCCGATGCGTCCGCCGTGGCGGCGTCGAGCCGCGACCGGGTCCGCCCATCGCGTCCGCCTTCGACGCGGCCGAACAACCGGGAGCGGGCCCGCCCGGACCGTCCGAACCCGGGGAGGCGTTCGGTCCGCAGGCCGCCCGAGCAGGTCATCTAGCGTGAAAGCGCCGGGTGGCGGGGCCGTGGGCGGCTGCCCGCCTGGAGGCTCCGAGGGAGCCGTCGGTGGGGCCCGCTTTGTTGGCGGGACCCAGCACGAAAGACTCGCCCCGCGGGACTTTGCAGATCCGGTTGCGGGCGCGCCGAAAGCACGGGCGTGCCGCACGGCGCCGTGGTCATCTCCTTTTCCGGCACGCCCCAGGGCGGAGGCTTCACCGCGCTCGACTGGTCCATCATCGCGGTGTACCTGCTGGCGATGGTCGGCGTCGGCGCGTGGTGCGCCCGTCGGCAGCGGTCCACCCGGGACTACTTTCTGAGCGGTGGGCGTGTCCCGGCGTGGGCGGCGGCGGTGAGCGTGGTCGCCACCAGCGTGTCGGCCGCAACCTTCATCGGCGCCCCCGAGCAGTCCTACGCGGGCAACCTCACCTACCTCGCGGGCGTGCTCTCGAGCGTGGCGGCGGTGGTTGTTGTCGCGGTGTGGTTCATCCCCGCGTTCTACCGCGAGCGCGTCACGACCATCTACGAGCTGCTCGAGAGGCGTTTCGGCCCTTCGGCCCGGCAGTCCTGCAGCGCCGCGTTCATGGTCGGCAGGCTGTTCGCCTCCGGCGCCAGGCTCTACATCGCCGCCATCCCGCTCTCGCTCATCGCCTTCGGCGATCTCTCGGCCGGGCATCTCGCGGCGTCGATCCTGATCTGTGCCGTGGTCTCGATCCTGTACACCGTCCTGGGCGGGCTTGACGCCGTCATCTGGACCGAGGTGCCGCAGGCTTTCCTGTTCGTGTTCGCGGCGGTGGCGGCGATCGCGCTGCTGCTGTGGAAGATCCCCGCCCCGACGGGAGAGATCTGGTCCGCCCTGGCCTCCACCTCCCTGCCGGATGGATCGAACAAACTCACCGTGCTCGACTGGCGCTGGGACATCACCACCGACTTCTCCGTCTGGTCGGCGTTCATCGGGCTCACGCTGTTCAACCTCGCGGTCTACGGCACCGACCACGACCTGGCCCAGCGCATGCTCACCTGCAAGAGCGCCCTCAAGGGCAGCCAGTCGGCGCTGCTCTCGAACCTTTTGGGGCTGATCGTCGCCGGGCTGTTCCTTGTCATCGGCCTGCTGCTTTATGTCTTCTACCAGCGCGCCGATCTCATGGGGGCCGGGGTCGGGATCGGGGCCGGTGGGGGGCCCGGTGGGGGGGCCGGTGGGGGGGCTGTTGGGGCGGCGGCTCCCGAGGGCCGCAAGGTGTTCCTCTCGTTCATCCTCGACCACACCCCGGCGGGGGTGCGTGGGCTGATGCTGGCGGGGCTCTTCGCCGCGGCGATGAGCAGCCTCGCCAGCAGCATGCAGGCGATGTCTTCGACGCTGGTGTGTGATTTCTACCGCAGGTGGCGCCCTCCCGAAGGGACCCCGGGCGGGCGCGACGAGAGGCACTATCTCGTGGTGTCCCGATGGGTCTCGCTGGGCTGGGGGGCGTTGCTGGCGGGGTTCGCGGTGCTGTGCATCCCGCTGCAAGAGTCCAGCGGCAAGGGGCTGATTCCCTTCGCCATGGAGGTCATGCTGTACGCCTACACGGGCATGCTGGGGGTGTTTCTGACGGCGCTGTTCACGCGGCGCGGGACCGAGCGGAGCGCTCTGGCCGCGCTGGTGGTGGGGGGGGCGTGCGTCGTTGTGTTCCAGTTCGGGCCCGTTGCGGCGGAGCGCTGGCTGGGGTGGCAGGTGCCGGTGCTGTCATTGGGTTGGAAGATGTTCGGGGGTGCCGCTGCGGCGTTCGCGGTGGCCGCGTGGCCAGGAGGGGCGCGGGAACCGGCCTGACGCGTGCCGGCGTTCGGGTTCGGCACGCCCTGCTCGGGGCACCTCGGGACGAGTTCCCAGAGAACCCGCGGCCTTTTCTCGGCGGTTGCCGGGGTTCCCGAACGCCGGTGGGTGGCGAATGTCCTACTTGGTGGTAGGCTGGTTGTGTCATGGGGTTCACCCTCCCGCGGCGTGGGTGATGCCCGATTGGCCCTGGTTGGGGCCTGGATTGCTCCCTTATTCCGCCGCGCGAGTGATCGGAGGTTGGCCATGGTCGCTTCGTCGTCTCGGACGGGTTCGCGCGGCTTCACGCTGGTGGAGTTGCTGGTGGTGGTCAGCATCATCGCGCTGCTGATCTCGATTCTCTTGCCGACGGTGGGTGAGGTGCGTCGTCAGGCCCGGATCAGCCTGTGCACGGCGAACATGAAGCAGC
>CAZDYM010000070.1:0-9627 GCA_964509325.1 uncultured Phycisphaeraceae bacterium | reverse complement strand
CCGAACAGCATCGAGCACCCCGAGAACACCGCGGCGGCGACGTTCGGCGCCATGAACTTCGCCGCCACCGCGCCGACCACGCACATCGGCATCCCCAGCAGCACCCCCGCCCACAGCAGCTTCCAGAGCCTCCCCGACCGCGCCGGATCAAACAGCCCGACCCGGTAAAGCACCGCGCCCAGCAGAAGCATCGCCAGCACGTCCCACCCGAACCCAACCAGGCAGATCATCAGGAACATCACCCAGTTGAACGCGTTGAAGAGCAGCCGGTCCACCGCTCGCCCGCTCGTGTACGCCTGGCGCTCGAACTCCATCCACGTCGGGTTGGAGGGCCCGCCATCGCCCGCGCCCTGCTCCATCGCCTTGAACAGCCGCATCACCGGCGTCTCGAACTCGCCGAATCTGCCATCGCCGATCACGCGCCCCTCGGCCTCGCTCGGGGGCATCGCCGCCGGCTCTCCTGGTTCAGGCTTTTCCGCGCCATCGCTCGACGGCGACACGCCCCCATCGCCCGCCTCTTCCTTCGGAGCCGCGCTCGCCGGAGCGGTTGCCACCGGGGTTGGGGTCGCCTCCCCCGCCCCGGTCACGCCCGCCTTCCCCGGCGTCGAGAAGTACGAGAACACCGTCATCAGCGCCACCGCGATGAACAGGAACACCCCGCCCGTGATCGCCAGCGCCTTTGTGTTGGCACGGTGCATCAGCAACAGGAACAGCCCGCCGATGCCGTAGAGAAACAGGATGTCCCCGAACCACAGCAGCAGCGCGTGCAGCAGGCCCAGGAACGTGAGAAATACATAGCGCCGCAGCCCCGCCCCCCAGTACGACACCCCCCGCCGCCGCGCCCGGTCGGCCTGCATCATGAGCCCGAACCCGAACAGCATCGCGAACAGCGGGTAGAACTTCGACTCGCAGAAGACCTTCACGAAATAGAACGACGCCACGTCCGCCCACGACGAGCCCGCCGGCGGCTCGGGCAGCATGAACGCCCCGAACGGCTCCGCGAAACTCTGGATGTTCACGCACAAGATCCCCAGCAGCGCAAACCCACGCACCGCGTCGATCGCCTGAATCCGTTCCTCGGTCGCGGTGGGAGCAAGCGGCCCGGCGGTCAGTGACGCGGTGGTCATGTTCGTGCCCTTTCGTTCAGCGGCGTGCCTCGGCGCACCCGTCGGTTCCTCCCGGCCTCTCGCACGGTCTTCATGGGGACGACCGGGGTGCCGTTTCACAAGACAGAACCTTCACTGAAAGTCTCGGTGGTAGACACCGGCCTCCAAGATATAGTGGATGCTCCCCTCCCGCACCCCGCCCCTAGCCCACCTGCTCACCTCGACTTCTCGCGTCTCCCTGCCTGCCTCCCTCTGCCCTTCTGCCGCCCGGGCTCGCTGCCTCCCGCAATGCTCTGCCCCTTCTGCCAACTCGACGACGACAAGGTCATCGACAGCCGCGCCAGCGAGGCGGGCCGCGTCATCCGTCGCCGGCGCCAGTGCCTCAAGTGCGGCAAGCGCTACACCACCTACGAACGCGTCGAGGAAACCGTCCGACTCACCGTCATCAAGCGCGACGGCTCCCGCGTGCCCTTCGACCGCGAGAAGATCCTCAAGGGCCTCCTCGCGGCCTGCGGCAAGCGCCCCATCCCCGAAGAAGCCAAGGCCCGCCTTGTCGACGAGGTCGAAGAAGAGGCCCACCGCCTCCACGACCGCGAGGTCGAGAGCCGCGTGCTGGGCGAGATGGTCGCCCGCCGCCTGAAGGACCTCGACGAGATCGCCTACGTCCGCTTCGCCAGCGAGTACTTCCAGTTCCGGAACGTGGGCGAGATCATGCAGCAGCTCGAGGAACTGAGCCAGCGCGTCAAGGACGTGAAGGAGCAGCAGCGGATGTTCTGAGGGCTCCCGGTTGAAACGCTCCGGGTGGCGCCGGCCGGGGTCCGCCGCCGCCCGATCCCTCAGCCGACCTTCTCCGCCCCCACGCGCCGCGTCATCAACTTCGAGATCGCATCGATCGGATCAAGCCCCTCGTACAGCACGGCGTGCACGGCCTGCGTGATCGGCATCTCCACCCCCAGCCGCCGCGCCAGTTCCACCACGCTCAGCGTCGTGGCCACGCCCTCCACCACCGAGTTGGTGCGCGCCAGATACGAGGACAGTTTCTCGCCCCGCCCCAGCGCCTCCCCGCAGGAGCGGTTGCGTCCTTCGGGGCTGAAGCAGGTCGTGGCCAGGTCGCCGACTCCCGCGATGCCGAAGAACGTCTCGGGCCTGGCCCCCAGCGCCGCCCCCAGCCGCGCGATCTCCGCCAGCCCGCGCGCGAGCAGGGCGCTCTTGGCGTTGTACCCCGCCTGCAGGCCGTCCACGATCCCCGCCGCGATGGCGATGACGTTCTTCACGGCACCCGCCACCTCGACCCCGATCGGGTCGTCGCTGGTGTACACCCGCAGCCAACTGGTCGTGAACAAACCCTGTACCCGCGCCGCCAGCTCAGGGTCCGTGCTCGCCGACACCATCGTGGCGGGCAGGCACCGCCCCAGCTCCGGCGCGATCGTCGGCCCGCTCAACACGCCGACCCCGCGGGCACGACCGCCGCTCGCGCCGTGCCCCAGCACATCGAGGATCACCTGCGTCGGCCGCAGCAGCGTCCCGTTCTCAAAGCCTTTCGACACGCTCACGATCGGCACGCCCGCGGGCACGTGTCGGCACACTCGCTCCAGCACCGACCGGATGTACTGCGTCGGGACCGCCGCCACGATCAGGTCCGCCTGCCGCAGCGCGCCGCCGTCGTCGTCCGTCACCCGCACCGAGTCCGGCAGCCGCACCATCTCCAGCCGCGGCGAGACCCGCGTCTGCGCCAGCGCGAGAACCGGCTTGGACTCATGGCCCCACAGCGTGACCGAGCCAACCCCCGCCGGCTCGGGCTGGTTCGCCAGCAGCGAAGCGCAGAACAACCCCATCTGTCCGTCGCCCAGGATGGTGATGGAGGGGGATCTCAAAGCGAGAAGCCAGAACTGAAAAAGCGAAAACCGACACGCGAAGAGCAGGAATCCAGGAGCGCCGTCGCCCGGGGAAGGCCGAGCCGTGGACAATCCGTGGCGTGAATCCGCGCCGGATTCCACACCGAACGCGAACCTTCCGGGCGTGCGAGGCGTATGACTTTCGCCCCGGAGTCTGGGTCGCGGGGAGAGTACCATACCCGCCCACAGGACCCCCTATTGGAGTCCGAACACGCGCTCCCGCACGCCCTCGGCATCCGCGTCGCGCGGGGCTCTTTGCTCCCACGTTCCGTTCCTCGCTGTTCGCCTTCCGCCGCCCGCTCTCCGCCCTCTCCCCTATGGCAACCCACCACGCCGGCATCGCACACGACACCAAGCACCACCACCAGGGCGACACCCGCGCCGCCCGATCCGGTGCCCCCGGCGCTCCCCACCAGCACGACGAAGGCTCCAGCCTCGAGTGCTGTTCGCACCACGAACTCAAGATCGAGAAGTGGATCATCGCCTACTTCGTGGGCGGGACCCTCGTCTTCATCACCACCCTCACCAAGTGGTTCGGGTGGGCCTCCCCGGAGATCGCCGAGATCCCCGCCGCCATCGGCGCCCTGCTCCTGGGCGCCGGCCTTTTCTACTCCGCGTACAAGGAACTCCGCCGGGGCAAGCCCACGTCGTCCACCCTGGCGGCGATCGCCATCCTCGCGGCCATCGCCTCCGGCAAGTACGAGACCGCCGGCTACCTGGCGTTCATCCTGCTGGTGTTTGACCACGCCCTGTCCCGCACCGCGTGGGGGGCGCGCCGCGCCATCGAAGAACTCGTCAGCCTCACCCCCGACGTGGCCCGAGTGGTCGACAACGGCCAGGAGCGGGAGGTCCCGCTTGAACAGGTCAAGGTCGGCATGACCGTCCGCGTCCGGCCCGGGGAGAACCTCCCTGTCGACGGGCGCGTCGTCGCCGGCACCTCCGCCGTCAACCAGGCCTCCCTCACCGGCGAAGCCCTGCCCGTCGAGGTGCAAGCCGGTTCGAACGTCTACGCCGGCACCACCAACCTCACCGGCATCATCGACCTGCAGGCCACCATGGTCGGTGAGGACACCACCATCGGCAAGGTCGCCCAACTCATCAACGAGGCCGAGAGCACCCGCACGCCGCGCCAACTCCTCATCGAGCAGGTCGCGGCGTACTTCGTTCCCGTCGTGCTCGTCGTGGCGGCGCTGGTGTGGTACCTCACCAAGAACATCGACACCGCCATCACGGTCCTCATCGTCACCTGCCCCTCGGCGCTGCTGATTTCCAGCCCCACCGCAATGATGGCCGCCTTCGCCTCCGCCGCCCGCCTGGGCATCCTCATCAAGCAGACGAGTTACCTGGAGGCCGCCGCCGATGTCGATTCGTTCGTCTTTGACAAGACCGGCACGCTGACCACCGGGCGTTTCGCGGTCGGGCGTCTCGCGCCGGCGGAGGGCGTGGACGGCGCCGACCTGCTCCGCGCCGCCGCCGCCGCTGAGCAGCACTCCAACCACCCCCTCGCCCGCTCCATCATCCAGACCGCCCAGCAGGCCCGCGTCGACATCGCGGAAAGCCGCGATTACCAGGAAATCCACGGCAAGGGCGTCCGCGCCAGCGCCGCGCAGGGAGTCATCCTCGCCGGTCGATCCTCGTGGCTCATCGAAGAGCACCCGCACATCGAGGCGCAGGTCCGCGCCGTTGAGTCCCGCATCGAGGGGATGACCGGCGTCCACGTCCTGGTCAACGGACGCTACCTCGGCGCTGTCGGCCTCGAAGACAAACTCCGCTACAACGCCAAGGCCGTCGTCGAGAAGTGCCGCGAACTCGGCGCCCGCACGGTCTCGCTGTTCACGGGCGACCGCTTCGCCGTCGCTAAGCGCGTCGGCGCCACCATCGGCGTCGACCAGATCGAGGCCGAGTGCCTCCCCGAGGAGAAGCACGAACTGATCCGACGCATGGTCGGCAACGGGCAGCGCGTCCTCATGGTCGGCGACGGCATCAACGACGGGCCCTCCCTCGCCGCCGCCGATGTCGGCGTCGCCATGGGCCTGGGAGGCAGCGACATCGCCACCAACTCCGCCGGCGTCGCCCTCATGAACGACGACATCGGCCGCATCCCCTTCCTCGTGGCCCTCGCCCGGCGCACCCGCGTCATCGTCGCCCAGAACATCGCCGCCTCCATCGTCATCGCCCTGGTCGGCCTCGCCATCGCCGCCACCGGGAACATCGCCATCGGCCTGGCCGCCTTCTACCACTTCCTCGGCGACATCTTTGTCATCGGCAACTCCTTCCGCCTGATCCGCTTCGGCGAGGACTTCGCCGCCGCCGAGCAGGCCGCCCAAAGCACCGGCGCTCCAAGCCCCGCCTCCCCGCGCCGAGGGTCCGCCTCGCTCCGGGCCCGCGATCCCCCACCACCCCGTGGGGGTCGTCTCATGCCGCTCACCCACGGGTACACTCCCCGCGAGTCTCGCTGACCCGCCTCAAGGGAGCACCCATGTCATCCAAGAAGTCTGTGTTGCATGTCGCCGCCGCCGTCGCCCTCGTGGGCTCGGCGTCGGTGATCCCCGCCGCCCGCGGCGCCGACGCCGTCGTCAGCCCCGCGGCCTCCGGATCGTCCACCCCCGCGCCCGTCGGACCGGCCGGCGCGCCGGTGCGCCCCGACGCCACCATGCTGCAGTTCCCCGATCTCCACGGGGACCGCATCGTCTTCGCCTACGCCAACGACCTGTGGCTCGCGCCCAAGGCCGGCGGCGTCGCCACACGACTCGCCTCCCCGCCCGGGCCCGAAACCTTCCCCCGCTTCAGCCCCGACGGAAAGACCATCGCCTTCGTCGGCAACTACGAGGGCAACCGCGACATCTACACCATCCCAGCCGACGGCGCCGGCGTCGCCACACGCGTCACCCACCACCCCGGCAACGAAACCCTCTGCGACTGGACCCCCGACGGCAAACGCCTCATCTTCTACACCGTCGGCCTCGGCGGCCTCACCCGCCAGCAGCAACTCTTCACCGTCCCCGCCGAGGGAGGGCTCCCCACCCAACTCCCCGTGCCCTACGGCACCTTCGCCGCCATCAGCCCCGACGGCAACTGGCTCGCCTACACCCCGCACACCACCGACTTCCGCACCTGGAAGCGCTACCGCGGCGGCATGGCCACCGACATCTGGCTCTTCAACCTCAAGGACAAAACCTCCAAGAAAGCCACCGACTTCGAGGGCACCGACACCGCCCCCATGTTCGACCCCACCGGCGGAGCCGGCGGCCCCACGCTCTACTACCTCAGCGATCAGGGCCAGAACCACCTGCTCAACATCTGGTCCTTCGACCCCGCCACCGGCAAACGCCTCCAGGTCTCCAACTTTGACAAGTTCGACTGCAAGTGGCCCAGCATGGGCGGCCCCGGCCAGGGCGAGATCGTCCTCCAGAACGGCCCGGGACTGCACATCCTGAACCTCAAGACCGGCGCCGCCACACCCGTGGACGTCATCATCCCGGGCGACCGCCCCACCCTCCGCGCCCGCGCCGTCAACTACGCCGACTTCATCACCGGGGCCGACCTCTCCGGCACCGGCAAGCGCGTCGTCGTCGAGGCCCGCGGGGATCTCTGGTCGCTCCCCGCGAAGGAGGGCGCCGCCACCCCGCTCACCCGCACCGACGGCGTCTTCGAGCGCTACCCCGTCCTCAGCCCCGACGGGAAGTCCGTCGCCTATATGTCGGACGAATCCGGCGAGTACGAACTCTACATCCGCCCGCTCGACGGCAAGGGCGAGGCCAGACGCCTCACCACCTCCGGGCAAGGCGGCGTCCCCGCCCCCGCCTGGCGCTCGACCGGCCAGTTCGCGCCGGACTCCAAGTCCATCACCTGGACCGGCAAGGACGGCTCGCTCTACCTCACCACCATCGAAACCGCCGAGACCGTCAAGGTCGCCACCGACCAGTGGGCCATCACGCCCGCCCACTCGTTCTCCTCGGATTCGCAGTGGCTCGCCGTCGCCCTGACCGACGATAACCAGCAGGGCGCCATCTGGCTCTACAACATCCCAGAAAAGAAGCTCACCCGCGTCACCGAGTCGTTCTTCAACTGCGCGAACCCCGCGTTCGACCGCGAGGGCAAGTACCTCTACTACACCACCGACAACAAGTTCCAGGCCACCTACGCCAGCATCGACTCGACCTTCATCTACAAGGACTCGACCGCCATCGTCTGCGTCCCGCTCCGCAACGACATCGAATCCCCCTTCGCCCCCAAGAACGACGCCGAGGGCGAGAAGGAGAAGGACGACAAGAAGAAGCAGGACGGGAAAGCGGGCGACGCCAAGAAGGATGAGGAGAACAAGGACGAGGAGAAGAAGGACGGGGCCAAGCCCGACGGTGAGCCCAAGGAAGGCGAGAAGAAAGACGACGCCGACAGCAAGGACGACGCCAAGAAGGACGACGCCAAGAAGGACGACGCCAAGAAGGACGACGGCAAGAAGGAAGACAAGAAGCCCGACCCCGTCAAGATCGACCTCGACGGCTTCCAGGCCCGCGCGATCGAACTCCCGCTCCCCGGCGGCAACTACGCCGGCCTCATGGTCGCCGACGGGGGCAAACTCCTCTTCCTCGCCCAGAACCCGCCCGACCCCGACGCCGACGAACCCGTCCGCGGCGGCACCCTCCGCCTCTTTGACCTCAAGGACGAAGGCAAGGACGGCAAGCGCACCGCCAAGACCGTCCTCGAAGGCGTCGCCGGCTACGCGCTCAGCGGCGACGGCAAGAAGGTCCTCGTCCGCCGCGGGAAGGAGATGGCCGTCATCGACCCCGCGCCCGACCAGAAGTTTGAGAAGAAAGTCCCCACCGCCCAGATGAGGGGCCAGGTCGAGCCCCGCGCCGAGTGGAACCAGATCATCTCCGACGTCGACCGCCTGTTCCGCGACTTCTTCTATGTCGAGAACATGCACGGGGTCGACTGGCCGGCCCAGGTGGCCCGCTACCGCGGCATGCTCGCCGACGCCGTCACCCGTGACGACGTCAACTTCATCATCCGTGAGCTCATCTCCGAACTGAACGTCGGGCACGCCTACCTCGGCGCCCCGGGCGACGTCGACCAGCAGCCCAACACCCCCACCGCCATGCTCGGGGCCGACTTCGATCTCGTCTCGGGCAGCGAAGGCACCGCCTACCGCTTCAAGAAAATCCACGCCGGCGCCGCCTGGGATTCCGACGCCAGGGGACCGCTCTCGCAGCCCGGCGTCAAGGTGAAGGAAGGCGACTTCCTCCTCGCCGTCAACGGCGTGCCCGTCGACACCTCGAAAGACCCCTGGGCCGCCTTCGTCGGCATCAGCCCCGGCTCCACCATCGCCCTGACCGTCGCCGCCGTCCCGAGCATGACCGGCGAGGGCGACAACGCCCCACGCGACCTGTTCGTGAAATCCATCGGCCCCGGCGAGGAGATCAACCTCCGCTACCGTGCATGGATCGAACGCAACCGCGCCTATGTCGACTACAAAACCAGCGGCAAGGTCGGCTACTGCTACGTCCCCAACACCGGCGTCGACGGCCAGACCGACCTCTTCCGACAGTTCTACGGCCAGCGCGACAAGCAGGCCATGATCATCGACGAACGATGGAACGGCGGCGGGCAGATCCCCAACCGCTTCATCGAACTCCTCAACCGCCCGCGCCTCAACTACTGGGCCCGGCGCGACGGCAAGGACTGGCCATGGCCCTACGACTCGCACCAGGGCCCCAAGTGCATGCTCGTCAACGGTCTCGCCGGCTCCGGCGGCGACTGCTTCCCCTGGTACTTCCAGAAACTCGGCTTGGGCAAGGTCATCGGCAAACGCACCTGGGGCGGCCTCGTCGGCATCTCCGGCAACCCCGGGCTCATCGACGGCGGCTCCATCACCGTCCCCACCTTCGGCTTCTACGAGAAAGACGGCACCTGGGGCGTCGAGGGCCACGGCGTCGACCCCGACATCGTCGTCGAGGACGACCCCGCCCTCATGCAGGACGGAGGCGACCCGCAACTCGACGCCGCCATCGCCCAGATGGAGAAGGAAATCAAAGAACGCCCCTACACCGCCCCCAGGCGCCCGGCCGCCCCGGACCGCCACGGCATGGGCCTGCCCGACGCCGACCGCTGAGCGCCACCAAACCCCGGCGCCGCCGCCCGGGCCTTCCGCAACCGCCCCACACGCCGCGCGCCGCCCACGGCGCGCGGCGTTTTCCTTCTCCGGCGACACGGGCTCAGCCGTACCCGAACTCCCGCACAAACGGCCGCAGCACCGGCATCACCTCGTCCAGCGCCGCGCCGTACCGCGCCCACCGCCCCACCGCCTTGGTGTTCACCTTCTCCGTCACCGCGCGGAACGAGGGCGTGGACACAAACTTCGCCCCCGCCTTCTTCTGGAACTCCAGCACCGCGTCGTCCCAGGGCAAGCCCATGAACTCGACCAGCCGCCTGGCGTAGGCGTCGAAGTCCCCCACCGTGTCCTCGTACCGCACCTGAAGCACGTCCATCGAGAACCGCGGACGCAGCGCCAGCCACTGGGACATCACCGCGGCGTAGGCCCGCGCCGTGTCGTGGATGTCCGTGAACAGCACCATCGCCGGGTTCGCCCTGAAAAACTGCGTGAAGCACGAGATGCAGCAGTCCCG
>CAZDYM010000069.1:0-9641 GCA_964509325.1 uncultured Phycisphaeraceae bacterium | reverse complement strand
GGGCCGCCCCACGGGCCGTGCCCGGGCGCGGGCCGGGCGGGCACGCCGCCAGCCGGGTCATCGCCTTCATGAATCAGAAGGGCGGCGTGGGCAAGACGACCACCGTCGTGAACCTCGCCGCCGCCATCGCCGCACGCGGTCGCTCGGTGCTGGTGATCGACCTCGACCCGCAGGCGCACTCGACGATCCACCTGGGCGCCGACCCGGCGACGCTGCAGCGCAGCGTGTACGACGTGCTGCTGGACCCCTCGTTCGACGCGGTCGATGCGCTGGTCGCCGCCGTGCGCCCGAACCTCTCGCTGCTCCCGGCGGAAACCGGCCTGGCCGCCGCCGAGACCGAACTGGCCTCCGATGACGACCGCAACCAGCGCCTGGCCCGCGCCCTCGAGCCCCTCAAGCGGGCCTACGAGTTCGTCCTGATCGACTGCCCGCCCTCGCTGGGGGTGCTGACGCTCAACGCGCTGGCCGCCGCCCGCGAGGTCATCATGCCGATGCAGGCGCACTTCCTCGCGCTGCAGGGCGTGAGCAAGCTCCTCGAGACCGTGACGCTCGTCGCCCAGGGCGTGAACCCGCGGCTCAAGGTCTCCGGCGTCGTGCTGTGCATGCACGACGAGAACACCCGGCACGCCCGCGAAGTCGTCGCCGACCTGGAGGCGTTCTTCGAGCAGGCCCGCGCGCCCCGCCCCACCGAGAACGGCGCGCCGATGGCGTTGCCGCCCTGGTGGGCCGCACGCGTGTACCGACCGGCGGTGCGCCGTTCGATCAAACTCGCCGAGAGCCCCAGCTTCGGGCAGTCAGTGCTGGAGTACGCCCCTGATTCGACGGGCGCCCAGGACTACCTCGCGCTCGCCGATGCCTTCATCAAGGAATGGGACGCGCTGGTGGGCGATGCCCCCCCCGCGAGGGCGGCCGAGAGAAGGCCCGCCGCCGAGGTGGTGGTGAAGCCCGACTCTTCCAAACGCGCGGCCCGCGCGGGGGCGTAAAGAGCCGGCGCGGGACGGCGCAGATGCAGCCCGCAGTCGGCGGCTGCCGCTCGATCCCCGCCACCCTCCGCGCCCATCCTCCTCGTCCATCCTCCTCGTCCATCCCCCCCGACCACCCTATTCCCCCCCACGCACCCGGGTCGTCGGGCGAGCGCCGGGGTGGTGCCGAAGTCCCCCGTTTCCCGAGCCGCCGACGTCCGCTCCGACGAGTTCCGGTCATGCTCGACCCGTGGTGTCTCATGTCGGCGACGCCGATGCCGCGTTGGAACGAGGCTTGGAGGCACGCCGCCGAGACTCGTGAAGCGCGCCCCGCCGACATACCGTTCCGCATGCCCCACCCGATGATCCGACGCCACGCCCGTGCGGTTCTCGCGCTCGCCGGCCTGCTGGCCACGCTGCCGGCCTGCAAGGACAAGAACCCCGCGGGGAGTGAGCAGCCGACGAACCTGGTCCAGCACGTGTACGTCGTCCGCGGCCAGGTCGAACAGCTCCCCGACCCCGCCGACATCCGCAAGGCCTTCATGGTCCGTCACGAAGAGATCCCCGAGTTCAAGGGTCCCGACGGCAAGCTCGGCATGGAGGCGATGGTGATGGAGTTCCCGCTCGCCGAGGGCTTCAAGCTCGACGGCCTCACCCCCGGAGCGAAGATCGAACTCACCTTCACGGTCCAGTTCGACACCGTGCTGAACCGCCCCAAGAGGTACCACGCCGACTCGTGGAAACCGCTCGACCCGTCGACCGTGCTCGATTTCACGGACCGTTCCAAGGAGCGGTAGGCGCCCCGCGCGATCACATCCGGCTCAGCACCCGGATGCCCAGCGTGGTCAGCCCGTCCGCCAGCACCCGCTCCGTCAGCGCGCACAAGCGCAGCCGGGCCCCGCGCGTGGATGCGTCGGGCGCCTGCAGCACCGGGCACGCCGCGAAGAACGTGCTGAACGCCTGCGCCAGGTCGTATAAATACCCGCACAGCCGGTGCGGCTCGCAGTGGTCGGCGGCGGCCCGCAGCACCCCGGGGTACTTGAGCAGTTCGAGCGCGATCGCCTTCTCCTCCGGCGCGTCGGGCGCGAACCGCTCCGGCCCCGACGGCTCGATACCCATTTCCTTGGCCTTCCGGAAAATCGACCGCACCCGCACCACCGCGTACTGCAGGTACGGCCCCGTGTTCCCCTCGAACGCCAGCATGCGGTCGAACGAGAACACGTAGTCCTTCACTCGGTCGCTCGAAAGGTCGGCGTACTTGATCGCCCCCATCGCCACGGCCTCGGCCACCTCGCGCGTCTCCGCCGCGCTCAGGCCGGGGTTCTTCTCCCGCACCGTCCGCGCCGCCCGCTCGACCGCTTCGTCCAGCAGGTCGCTCAGTTTCACGTTCTCGCCGGTGCGCGTCTTGAAGGGCCGCCCGTCCTCGCCCAGGATCGTCCCGAACGCGGCGTGCACCAGTTCGGCGTCGGAACCATCGCCCAGCCGCGCGTACCCCGCCTTGATCGCCCCCGCGAACACCTGCTGGAAGTGCAGGCTCTGCCGCGCGTCCACCGCGTACACCACCTTGGAGGCGCCGAACTTCTGGACGCGCCGCCGGATCGCCGCCAGGTCGGTTGTCGCGTACAGGAACCCGCCGCCGCCGGCCGCGGACTTGCGGATGATGCACGGCTCCTTGATGCCGCGGTCTTCGAGCCGGATGACCAGGGCGCCGTCGGACTCGCTCGCCACGCCGCGATTCCGCAGGTCCTCGACGATGCCCGCGAGTTCCTCGGCGTACGAGCTCTCCCCGGCGGTGTGCTCGTCGGTGACGTTCGCGCCCATCCGCGACAGCGCCGCGAAGCACGCCGACAGCGTCACCCGGCTGATCTCCTGCCACACCTTGAAGTACGCCGGGTCGTGGGATTGCAGCGCCACCAGCGCCGCCTTGGCGCGGGCCATGTGCTCGTTCGCGCCGTCCACCTGCGCGCCGAGCTCCGCCTCGGCCTTCGGGCCCAGCCCGTACCGCTTCACCGCGGCGAGGCCCTTCTCGTCGGCGTCGCAGTCGCGCTGCGCGCCGCGGTACAGAGTCTCGAGCTGTTCCAGCGTCAGCGATTTCAGGTCCAGCGTGCCGGCGTCGGCCCGGCGCTTCACCGCCTCGGTCACCATCGCGATGGGCAGCCCCCAGTCGCCGAAGTGGTTCTGGCGGATCACCTTCCAACCCAGTCGCTCGTGCAGGCGGGCCAGCGCGTCCCCGATGACGGTCGCGCGGATGTGCCCGACGTGCATCTGCTTCGCCAGGTTCACGCCGCAGAGGTCCACCACGACGGTCCGCCTCGGCGCGGCCGGCACCACGCCGAGCGCGTCGTTGTCCATCCCGGCCAGCGCGGCGGCCAGGGCGGCGGGCTTGAGTCGGATGTTGATGAACCCCGGGCCCGCGATCTCGGGCTTCTCGGCGATGTCGGACAGGTCCACGCCGGCGACCACCTTCTCGGCGAGCGCACGCGGATTCACGCCCGCCAGCTTGGCCAGCGGCATGCAGGCGTTGGACTGAAAGTCGCCGTGCCGGGGGTCCTTGGCGGGCGCCAGCAGCGGCCCCGTCCCTGGGGGAAGGGCGCCGCCCGTCGCGACGCGAAACGCCTCGGCCAGACGGGTTTCGAGCAGCGACAGCGGGTCAGCGGGAGGGTGTGGTTGCGTGGGTTGGGCCATTGCTTGGCGCCGACGGCGTGGGGAAAGGGGCGGAGTGTATCTGGCGCGGGCCGGCGGGCGCCGGCCGCCCTCGGCTCAATCGGCGCGCAGTCGGCGGAGTTTGGGGGTGAGCGTCTGGTCGATGTAGCGCTGCAGGTCGGCGGCTTCGCGGGGGTCCTGGGCCTGGTTCCAGAAGATGACGGCGTCAACGCCGAGTTCCCGGGGGACGCGGAGCATGGAGTCGAGGTCGGCGTCGGTCACGAACTGGCCGAAGATGGCGCTGCCGAGGCCGTCGTAGCGGACCCAGATGATCGGGACCACGGGCTTGCCGTTCGCGGCGCGCTCGGCGAGGGTGATCCGCGCCCTGAGGTCGCGGTCGTAGTCGCCCGCGGCGCGGTGGAGTTTGTCCGTGGGGGTCTCGCCCGGGGGGAGGCTCTTCCACGGTGTGTAGACGCAGGGATAGACGGCGTCGCTGGCGTCCCACATCCATCGCATCTGCTCCAAGTGGGGCGCGGAGGTGGGCCACGGCCAGGCGTAGAAGCCCCACTTGGCGCGGGGGCGGGTCTTCTTGCAATGGCGGATGGTCTCGAGCAGGAAGCGTCTGGCGGCGGACTCGTACGAGGCCTTGGCGAGGCGCTGGATGTCGGCCTCCGGGCGCGGACCGGAGGCGCGCCGGGTGTGCTCGATGGACGCTTCGCGGTACTCCGGCTTGGTCAGTTCCCACACCGGCTCCCAGGCTTCGTAGTCGATGACGGCCCAGCCGTTGAAGTTGGGGTCGGGGATGTCGCGCTGGATGTCGCGGGTGAGTTCGTCGAGGTGGGCGCTGAGGTTGGCGCGCTGGGGGATCCCGCCGTGCCACTCTTTGCCGCCCCAGAACCGCGGGTAGAGGCCGGCGTCCTGTTCATACAGAAAAGCGACGGGGTCAGCGTTGGGGATGGGCGGAGCGGCGACGTCGGCCCTCGATTTTCCGGTGACGTGCCAGGCGAAGCGTGTCGGGGGGGAGGAGGTGGTTGCGGGGGCGGTCGTGGTAGCGGGGGTTGCTGCTGGGGCGGGGCCGGCGTCGCCGACGTTGCCACCCGGGGTGTGGTCGGCATCGGGGGTTCCCGGCGCGACCGCGAGCATCGAGCACGAAGCGAGAAGCACGAGGATGGCCGGCGCGCAGCGGAGCATGGGCTATGGTACGACGCGGATGGAAGCAATGATCGAATCGCGTGGACCGATCGGAGGGCGCACCACGCGTCGACGCGTCGCGGTCGGCGTGGCGTGGGCGATGCCGGCGTGGGCGCTGGCGGGGTTGCTCGCGTGGCCGGACCGGCCGTGGCGGGTCGATCTCCTGTCGCACTTCGTGCCGCACTTCGGGTTGGCCCTGCTGGTGCTGGCGGCGCTGCTTTCGATCCTGAGGGGCACGCGGCTGGCGGCGCTGGGGGTTGGGATGGCGGGGCTCGCGCTGGGCGTGTGGCACGTGGCGGCGTGCGCTCCGCCGCGCCGCGGTGCGCCGACGGGAGGGACGGCGCTCAAGGTGATCCAGTACAACGCGAAGAGCGCGGCCAACGACGAGCGGTTCGTGGCATGGCTGAAGCAACAGGACGCGGACCTGGTGTGCCTGATCGAGACGCCGTGGGGGCTGGCGGCACAGCACCCGTGGGTGCGCGAGCGATACCCGTTCCGGGTCGAGCCGAGCGCGCAGTTGGCCTGGCCGAACCTCCTGCTGAGCAAGTACCCGCTGGAACTGGTCGAGGACATCGAGGGGGACGACCCGGCGAACACATTCAGTTTCGTGGCGCGGCGGAGCGTGGCGGTGACGCTGCCCCCGCGGCCGGAGGGAGCGGGGGCGCGGTTCCTGTGGACCGCGATGCACCCGGTCTCGCCGCGGACGGGGCAGTCGTGGCGGCAGTCGCTGCGGGAAGTCGAGCGTGACGGCGGGGTGCTGCGGCGGTACCTCGATCGGAACCCGGGCGCGTCGGCGCTGGTCACGGGCGACTTCAACTCGGCGCCAACGGGGCGGGTGCACCGCAGGTTCCGGGCGCTCACGGGCCTGGTGGGCTGGAGCCCGGTGGCGGGGGCGGGGACGTGGCCGAGCCGGCTGGGCGCTTGGACGCGCTGGGTGGGGGTGCCAATTGATCGGGTGTGGTCGACGCCGGATATCCGGGTGATGGGCTGGGAGGTGGGGCCGCGGTTCTCATCGGACCATCTGGGGGTGGTGGCGTGGGTGCAGGTGCCGGCGGGGGCGCGGGCGTTTGGGAGCGGGGTGGGGAGCGCCACCGAGACAGGAAAGTCCGAACTCGGGGGTGTGGACGCCCGATAGAACCTAGACTGTGCGGGCACGGATTCCCGCACGGGTTCCGAACGATTTTGGACGGGCCGAGGGCCCGCCGCGGTCGGTGCCGCTTCGGGTCGCGTTTGCTCTTGGCCACCGCATGGGCGCTCTGCTCAATCTTGAGATCTGGCAGTTGGCGGTGCTCGGCGTGTGCGGGGTGGGCGCGCTGGGGCTGGCGGCGGTCAACTTCCGCTTCACGATGTGGATGGCGGGGGTGATGCTGTTCTTCTCCGCCATCGGGCAGCAGACCACCTGGAACCTCCGGCTGGTGCGGACCATCATCACCGGCCTGCAGCAGTCGCGCTCGACGTTGTACCTGGCGGTGGGCGGGCTGTTCCTGCTGGCGGCGGTGATGCACATCCAGAAGGTCCGCTTCCGATCGGTCTCGGGCGTCGCGGTGCTGATGGTGCTGATCGGGCTGTACGGCGGGTTTATCCGTATGGTCGCGACCGACGTGCCGGACGGGCTGGCGTCGATCGGCTTCGCGGCGGTCACGCTCATCCCGATGGCGCTGGCCCTGCCGTCGTTGATCCGCGACTGGTGGGACATGTATCTCCTGCCGCGGGTTGTGTCGGTGGTGGGCATGGGCTGGTGCGGGCTGTGCGTGCTCCAGTTCCTGGCGAACCGACGGGCGCTGACGACGGGGTATCTGACGCAGCGGTTCGTGGGGATGACGGGCAACCCGCAGCACGCCGCGGCGTTCCTGGCGTTTGTGACGATCTGCTGCGTGTTCCTGGTGCTCAATGACCCGAAGAAGCGGTACCGGATGCTGTGGATCGGCACCGCGGCGCTCAGCAGCGTGTTCCTGCTGTGGACGGCGTCACGCACGGGCGTCGCGATGACCCTCATCGGAGTGATGTTCTGCTTCTACGGGCGGATGGGCGTGGGCTTCCTTCTCCTGCCGGTGGTGGGGGGCGTGGCTTTGGTGGCGTACCAGTTCCTGGCGGGGCAGCGGATCGACTTTGACCTGGAACGCCTCACCGGCGGCGGTCAGACCCGGCGCGAGGCCTGGCAGGAACTTCTGAGCGACTTCCTGGCCAACCCGCTGTTCGGCAACGGCGGCACCGGCACCAAGGACGCGTTCCGCTCGGAGAAGAGCGAGAACAGCCTGCTGTACGGGCTCGCGACCTACGGGGCGGGGATGGGCATCCTCATCCTGCTGCTCGCGCTCGTCACGCTGCTGCACTGTGTTCGGATGATGAGGCTGCGGCGGACGGCCCTGCCCTACCAGAGACGGGTGGTCGAGTTCCTCGTCGGGGTGCAGGCGATGTTCTGGGCGGGGTCGGTGTTCGAGGGGTACATCGTGGGTCGGGTGGGCGCGCCCATCGTGTTCATGATGTTCTTCGCGGCCATGACGAGCCGGACCATCGAGATGCTCGAAGCGGAACTGGCGGCGGCGCGAGAGGAGGCCGAGGCGGGTCGGCCCGCGGCACTCACGGACGATGGTGAGCCCGGAGAGAGCGATCCCTACCAGCAACCGTACGACGACTATGGTTCCGACGAGCGCGCGGGGGGCAAGGAGCAGGCGGGTCCGGAGGGGGTGAGGGCGCCCGCGGTGTGATGGGATCGGCTGAAACAAACCGCGCGGGGTCGGCTCTCGGATAGCCTTGACGAGTCGATGGTTGAATCGGCGCGCCACCAGCGGATGCCGGGGTGGCGGGTGCGGAAAGGGTGTGGGTGTTCGGAAGGGAGATGGCTGGCGTGTGCGGGATCGCGGGCATCATCGGGCCGAGTCGGGACGTGGTGGCGGCGGCGTTGGCGCGGATGGTCCGCTGCCAGGCGCACCGTGGCCCGGATGATGAAGGGCTGGAGATCATCCGCGTGGGCGGGGTGTGGGTGGGGCTGGGTCAGCGGCGGCTGTCGATCATTGATCTGTCGCCGGCGGGCCATCAGCCGATGCTGAACCCCGAGACGGGCGACGCGATCGTCTTCAACGGGGAGATTTACAACTATCAGGAACTGCGGTCGGTGTACCAGGGCAAGGGGGTGCGGTTCCGCGGGCACTCCGACACGGAAGTGCTGCTGCACGGCGCCAAGGAGCACGGGCCGCGGTTCTTCGAGCGGACGTTCGGGATGTTCGCGGCGGCGTTCTACGACGCGCAGCGCGGCGCGCTGCTGCTGACGCGGGACCCGATGGGGATCAAGCCGCTGTACGTGTGCGAGGCGGAGGCGGGGAAGGCGGCCGGGGGCGGTCGGTACCTGATGTTCGCCAGCGAGGTCCGCGCGGTGCTGGCATCGGGGCTGGCCCCGGGTGGGGGGCGGATCGATCCGAGGGCGTTGGCCACGACGCTGGCGTACGGGTGCGTGCAGGAGCCGCTCACGTTTTTCGAGGGGGTGCGGGCGTTCCCGGCGGGCGGGTGGGAGTGGATCGACTTGGACGGTTCGGCGGGGAGCTTCCGGCGCGGGCAGCGGGGGACGCACTGGGCGTTCCCGAAGGTCGACGAGTCGATCGATGAGAAGGGGGCGGTCGCGCGGCTCCGCGAGACGCTCGACCTGTCGGTGAAACAGCACATGATCGCGGACGTGCCGGTGGGGGTGTTCCTGTCGTCCGGGCTGGACAGCACGATCATCGCGAACCTGGCGCGGCGTCACACGGACCGGCTGCGGACGTTCACGGTCGGGTTCTCGGACCAGCCCGACATGTCGGAGAGCCGCCTGGCGCAGGAGACGGCGCGGCGGCTGGGGGTCGAGCACACCGACGTGCAGGTGACGGGGAACGAGGCCCAGGCGTGGTTCGTGGACTGGCTGGAGAGCCTGGACCAGCCGTCGGCGGACGGGCTGAACACGTTCATCATCTCGAAGGCGGTTCGTCGCTGCGGGATCGTGGTGGCGCTGTCGGGGCTGGGGGGCGACGAGTTGTTCGCCGGGTACGTCACCTTCGAGGAGTTGCTGAGGCTGAAGCGGGGGCACGGGATGCTGGGGTTCCTGCCGGCGCCGCTGCGCCGGGCGGCGTTCCTGGCCGGGTCGATCAGCAAGCCGGCCAGCGTGCGCGAGAAGATCGCCGAGATGGGGGCCACGGGGGGCGACCTCCTCTCGCTCTACCTGTACCGGCGGCGGTTCAAGAGCGACCAGAGGCTGAGGGCCCACGGGCTCATCCCCGAGGACCTGGGGCTGCACAAGACGTACATGCCGGTGGAGGCCCTCGAGGGCGCGGAAGAGAACGGCTCGGACCTGGTGGCGGCGGTGAGCCGTCTGGAGTCGCGGTTCTACATGCGCAACATGCTGCTGCGCGACAGCGACACCAACGCGATGGCGCACAGCCTGGAGATCCGGGTGCCGTTCCTGGACACGCGGATGCTGGACTTCGCGCTGTCGGTACCGGGGCGGGTGAGGATGCCGTCGGGGCGGCCGGGGAAGCACCTGCTGCGGGCGGCCTTCGACGACCTGCTGGACGGCGAACTGAAGGCGCAGGGGAAGCGGGGGTTCGTGCTGCCGACCAAGCGCTGGATGGCTGGGCCCTTGCGGGAGTTGTGCGAGGGCGCGCTGGAGTCGGCCAAGGGGATCCCGGGGATGGACGCGGAGCACGTGGAGGGGGTGTGGCGGGAGTTCCTGGCGGACCCGGACAAGCAGGTGTGGTCGTCGGCGCTGCTGTTGGTGGTGCTGGGGCGGTACGTGCAGTCGGCGGCGAAGTTCGCGGGCGGGGCCGGCGGGTCTGGCGGCGGGCTCAGCGGGGGGGCGGGCGGGCCGGTGCCGGCGGT